>DASZPH010000008.1:0-37199 GCA_035550375.1 Pirellulales bacterium
CCCGCACGATACCGATCCCGACACCACGTCATGGATTACGCCGGTCTTTAGCTTTCTGTTCATGCTGATGCTGATCGCCGCCGTCTTCTTTTTTCTGATCCTGCCCCGTTTCCGCGATCCGCTGGGCAGCAGCTTTCTCAACAACTACATTCGCAGCCCGGCGAAGCGCTTTGATAAGACCAAGATGCGGACGACCTTCGAAGACGTTGCCGACATGGCCAATGCCAAGTATGAGCTCCAGGAAATCGTTGAGTTCCTCAAGAACCCGGAGAAGTTCCAGAAGCTTGGGGCTCAGATTCCGAAGGGCGTCCTCCTGATCGGTCCGCCGGGCACCGGCAAGACGCTGCTCGCACGTGCCGTCGCCGGCGAGGCGGGCGTGCCGTTCTTCTCGATCAGCGGCTCCGAATTTATCCAGATGTTCGTCGGCGTCGGCGCCAGCCGCGTGCGCGACATGTTCAAAACGGCCAAGGAAGCGGCCCCCTGCATCCTGTTCATCGACGAGATCGACGCCGTGGGACGCGTGCGCGGTGCCGGTCTCGGGGGCGGGCACGACGAACGTGAGCAGACGCTCAACCAGATCCTCAGCGAGATGGACGGTTTCAGCCCCAACGAATCGGTCATCGTTCTGGCCGCCACGAACCGGCCCGATGTGCTCGATCCGGCCCTGCTGCGCCCCGGCCGGTTCGACCGGCACGTCACGGTCGACCGACCCAACCTCAAGGGACGCGAGGCCATTTTCAAGGTTCACTGCCGCAAGGTGCCCCTGGCCGACGACGTCGATCTGCATCGCCTGGCCAGCGGGGCAGTGGGTCTCACCGGGGCCGACATCCGCAACCTGGTTAACGAGGCGGCTTTGTGGGCCACACGGCAAGGCAAAGACAAGGTCGAAATGGTCGACTTCGAGGTCGCCCGCGACAAGGTGCTGATGGGACCGAAGCGTGAGGAGGTGCTGACGGGCAAGGAGAAGATGATGACCGCCTACCACGAATCGGGCCATGCGCTCTTGGCCTGGCTCGTGCCGGGGGCCGACAAGGTACACAAAGTGACGATCATCCCCCGCGGCCGCGCCCTGGGCGTCACGCAGCTTTTGCCCGAAGAAGATCGGCTCAACATCGGCGAGTCTGAGCTTCATGCGCGGCTGGTGTTCATGATGGGGGGACGCGCGGCCGAGAAGCTGATCTTCGATGAGTACAGCGCCGGCGCGGAAGACGACCTCAAACGGGCCACCCAGCTTGCCCGCCGGATGGTCACCCACTGGGGCATGAGCGAACGAGTCGGCCCGGTGGCCTACCGCACCTCCGAAGAGCATCCCTTCCTGGGAAAGGAGATCATCGAGCAGCGCGAGTTCAGCGAGCACATGGCGCAGCTCATCGACGAAGAGGTCGCCCGCATCCTGCACGACGCGGCCGAGCGGGCCCGCGAGCTGCTCGACACCAACCGCGACCAGCTCGACAAGCTGGCCCACGCCCTGGCGGAGAACGAGGTGCTCGACAACCGGGAGATCGAGGAGTTGATCGGGCCCTCACCGTCCCGCACCATTTCCTCCAACGGCAAACCAGCGCTGAGCCTTCCGGTCCCCTCTCCCACCGGGAGAGGGTGAGGGCGGGCTGCGCCGAGTTGGAGTCAGGAATGCCGCTCGTTCGCTCCCCAAGGCAACCGCGGCCGCCCGTGGCCAGCTTCTTTTTTCCTCAACGAGCCCGATGGCCACGCCACACGCACGGCCATCCGCCCCCACCCCAGCACTCCCGAAGGGAGAGGGAGCCGGGCTACACCGCCTCCGGACCCCGAATCCGGTCGCTGATGCGAATCGACTGTTCGGCGGGCAAGACGAAGATCTTGCCGTCGCCGATGTTCCCCTCAGGACCCGTACGGGCCACGCTCATGATGCAGTCGACCGTGCGGTCGAGAAAGTCGTCGTTAACCAGAATCTCCAATTCGACCTTGCGCAACAGGTTGGTCTTGTACTCGTGGCCGCGATACATTTCCGTGCGGCCCCGCTGGCGGCCGTAGCCCTGGGCGTCGCAAACGGTCATCCGGGTGACGCCGATCTTATCCAGCGCCTCGCGAAGCGGCTCCAGCTTGGTCGGCTGAATGATGGCCACGATCAACTTCATGCCTCTGCGCTCCGATCGCATCAAACGGCGGGTTTCCTTACGGCCGCTGCAGGTTCAACCGTGCGTCCAGCACCTTGTGAATCAGGCCGGCGGTCTCTTCCAGATGGGCCCGCGTGTAGGTGTCGAGCTTCAGTTCGGCGTTGCCCAGCAGTTGCTTGATTTTCTGCTCGAGTCCCGCCAGTTCCGAGGCGGCCACCGTGCGGCAGTCGTCGGGGGCGCCGCTGGTGCCCATAGCCAGGTTCGAGAGCCGCTTGAGGTATCGCCGCTGCAGGTCGCGCCTGAGGCTGCTGATGGCCGGCTTGCGGTTGGTGTATTCCCCCGGCTTGAGCTGGCCCGTTTCGGCGAACACGGCCGCCGTCAATCGCGACAACAGCTCGGCCGCGGTCAGAGCGTCCTGATCGGCCGGCACCTTCAGCTCGGCGTCGTAGATGCGCTCCAGCGTGAGCGGCGACAAGAGCTGCGAAAGGACGCGGTCTTGCCACATGGCGATCACCTCGTGAATCGCGTAATCGACGCGGTTCGGCATGTCGCTTCCCCAGTGAGACCAGCGCGTGGCGGCCAGCTTGTTATAAAGCTCCGGCGGAAAGTTGAACGGCTTGTCGGAGAGCACGTTTTCTTCCACCAGGGCCAACGCGTCTCGCTGCTTGCCGATCGGCACGATGACGAACGGCGCGCGGGCGTTCGGGTCGCTCTTGTGGTCGCGGTTTACCAGAATGCCGCCGACTTGGCGCGAAGCAAAGAACATCGCCTGACCATAGCTGCTTAACAGCACGCCGAACGCCTGCCGTGCGCGCTGATAGCCGTCGCCATCGGGTGTCACGCGATCGATCACAACCGGCCAAAGGTCGGCAATGAGACGTGCTCGCACCTTGGCATACTCAATCGTGTCGTTACCCAGATCGAAACGGTTCGACAACGGGTCGGGATCGATGCCGCGCGTGTCCTCGTCGGTCGCGTAGGAAAGCTGCGGCTCGGCCGCCCGCGAGGCGATCTTGCGCAGCTCCGAGGCTTCGCCCTCGGTGCCGCCCGGCAACGGCTTGTAGCCGTACTCGATGGCCCACATGTCGTAGGGGCCGATGGTTTGCGAGTAGTAATCCCCCTGCTTCATGTCTTTGGGAACGATGTTCACCGGTGAATAGTCCATCACCGAGCCGACCAGACCCGTCTCCTTCGTTTTGTCGGTGTCGTTCAACTCGGCCAGGGAGAGCACCGTGCTCGATTTGAAGTTGTGACGCAAACCGAGCGTGTGCCCGACTTCGTGCATGACGACTTCCTTCAACCCCTGAGCAATCAGCTTGTCTTGCTGCTGAACGGACCCAACCACCGGAGCGTTGGCCAACAGCGCCACGGCCCCCAAGGCGAACTGGCGGCTCATGCCGTTATGCAGTTCGCAACGGCACAGAGCGTTGTGCCGATGGGCCGACGGAACCCGCTCCATCTCCGCCTTAAAACTCTCCAGGTCGAGCGGGCCGCCCGTCAAGGCGGCGATGGATGCCGGAGTGAACGTCTCGTATTCTCGCTTCCAGAACTGGACGAAATCGGCGTCGAAAATGATGTCGGCGTCCAGAATCTGCCCGGTCAGCGGGTTCACGCGGCTGGGTCCCATCGCAAAGCCGGCCCCGGCGGTGATCCAGCGGAACGTGTTGTAACGGATGTCTTCCGGATCCCAGTCGTCGCTGTCTTGCTGCTGAATGACCTGGACGGCGTTGTAGAACCCGGCTTTCTCAAAGGCTTTGTTCCATTCCAGGATGCCGTCGCTGATCGGCTTGCGATACTTGAACGGCACCGTCTTTTCCATGTAGAAGGTGATGGGCCGTTTGGGCGTCGAAGTCTCGGCCGTCGGATCGTCCTTCTGCAGGTCCCAGCGGTTGATGTAGCGGATGAACCGATCTTCGTCGCTCTTCTTGGAGAAATCCTTGATGGCCGTGAGGAAGTAACCGATGCGATCGTCGGCCAGCCGCGGCTGATAGCCGGTCTGCGGCAGGGCGCTGATCGAGTAGTGGACGTTAATCGTGGCACCACGGCTGTCCGGCACCGTATCGAGCTCCAGGGTGCCGCTGGAAGCATAGGTGGCGGCCACCTCCAGCTCGACGTTCTGCTCAAAGCCTTTGACCGAATCCCACGACGATTTGTTGGCGGCAAAAAAGAAGCCGGGCAACATTTGCGAGATTTGAGGCAGGTCGGTCATGAAAATCTGGCCCAAGTCGATGACCATGCCGCCAGAGGGCGAAATCGTCACAATGGGCAAGCTGAACAGCACGCTATCCGTATAGGCCAGCTTGACGGCCTTCTCTTCCGGGCTGCCGTGGGCCGCCCGGAAACGCACATTGCGGCGCACGACGTGGATGTTTTCGTCGACTTTGCGGAACTGCCAAAGCCAGTCGTCGCCAAACCCCCACGTCATTCCCCCCAACAGCATCCCTTCGCCGATGCCGCGAGAGATCGAAATCAGAACGATGAAGTCTCGATTGAGTTGGCCGGGGCTGATTTCGGCGAAGAGCTGGTTGTCCTTTCGATGCAACTTGATCAGGCCCTCGACCGTTCTAAACTCGCGGAGCACGTCGGCGTACGGTGGGTGCTTGGGACGCTGGCCCCCGGAGGACTGACCGCCGGCGGGAGCGCCCGCGGAGGCGCCGTTAGCGTCAGCCGCCACCTGGTCAGGGGTTTGGCCGGCGGCCTCCTTCTTGCCAGTCGGCGGCGCGTCGTCGGCACGCACGGAGACGGTCCAAGCAATCAAAGCAATCCCGGTGAAAAGCGAAACGACGATCGACCGCGCGAGGCGGCTGGGCATGGCGGACATGGTTGATTTTTCCGGAAGATGCAAGAGATGGAACGGTTGGAGCAAACCGGAACCTTGGCCTTCGACCGACCGCCGCGCGGAGTCAAAAGCGCTGTGGTTAAATATAACCCAATCTACCCGCTTTGCGAGGGGTAAAGCCAAAAGGCGGGGAGGTTTACGGCCGATCGTGCAGGGTCGTGCCGCCGAGTCGTGGCCAGGACGACGGACATGCCGAATGTATGATAGATAGCGAATCAGCATCCTGGGCCTCCTCCTCCTCTGCCCCCGCCCGCCATGGCGATTGCGAACGAACGTATGGCCGACGAATCCGCTTGCCGGCGAGTGCTCGCGGCGTACGGGGCCGACTGCCAACCGGTACATATCGAGCCCCTTTCGTCGGCGGGCGGGTTCAGCGGAGCAAGTTTCTGGCGCATCCATGCGCTGCGCGGCATCCTCTGCCTGCGTCGCTGGCCTCGCGAGCATCCCGACCGGCAGCACCTGGAGTTCATCCAGGCCGTGCTGTGGCACGTCCATCAAGAGGGCTTTCGCCTCGTCCCGCTGCCGCTGGAGACGCGCAGCCACACCGGCTACGTGTGCGAAGCGGGCCAACTCTGGGAACTCGCTCCCTGGATGCCCGGCGCCGCCGACTATCACCAAAATCCCTCGCCAAACAGGCTACGCGCCGCGGCCCAGACGCTGGCGCGTTTTCACCAGGCGGCGGCGACGTTTCCCCTTCCGCACGGCGGTTCTAGAACGGCCCCGGGGCTGCAAAGCCGCCTGGAGCGGCTGGCCGCCTGGACCGAACTCAAGCTCGCGAGACTTTCGGCGTCGATCGCCGACGCCGACTGGCCCGAGTTGGCCGACCGGGCCCGGAGGTTGTTGCCCTTGTTCAGGCGCGCGGCGGACGTGGTGGCCGAGACGCTGCGGCAAGCGGCGCCGATTCGGGTTCCGATCGAGCCCTGCATCCGCGACATCTGGCACGACCACGTCCTTTACGTGGGGGAGAAGGTCAGCGCGCTGATCGACTTCGGCGCGATGCGGGCCGACTCGGTGGCGACCGACATCGCGCGGCTGTTGGGAAGCCTCTGCGGCGACGATGGCCCCGCCTGGCTGGACGCCCTCAACGCCTACGACTCGGTTCGCCCCCTTTCCTCTGGCGAAGCCCTGCTCGTGACGGCCTACGACCGCTCCAACACGCTGCTGTCGGGGATGAACTGGCTGGAGTGGATCTATCTCGACGCCCGCCAGTTCGAGAACCGGGCCGCCGTCTGCGAGCGGCTCGACGCCAACCTGGCCCGCCTGGAGCACCTGGTGGCTCAAACGGCTTTCGGCTTCTAGCGACGACCGATCACGCCCATAGATGCGGCGTCCTGCCGCGTCTACCGGGTGAACGTATCGGCTTCCAACCCATCGAGTTTCGCGAGAATAGCCGACTTCGATGCCATGACGGAAGCCGCGGGACGCCGCTGCTACGTTCGCCAGAGTGGCCGGTCCTACTCCGGCGGGTTCGACAAGAACAGTCGCCAGACGGCAAGGCCTCCGCACACCAGCCCGGTTCCCCAACCGGCGAGTTCGTCGCTCGGCATGCGGACGTCCGAGATGTAGGAAACGTGTCCGCACGTGTGCAACGTCATGGCCGTCAGTAGCCCGCTGCCGAAACCGAGCGCCGTGGCTAGCCACAGCCGCAAAAGAACCGGCCTTCGCCAGATGAAGATCAGTAACGCGGAGAACCCGACGAAGCTGAGGATTGCTTCTCGACTTGCAACCGTCGCGGCGATGACGGCCGCCACCCCAGTGGTCAACAAGACGTCGCCCAAGCTGAACTGAAACCGTCGACTCATCGGCATTACTCTATCAGGCGGTGGTCTCTAGCTTGGGCCATTTCCTAAGCCCTCCCTCGTGCCGTCGCCGCGCCAAAGCGGCTGGGTTTCTGCAATCGAAGCCTGCGTAGTTAAAGAGCGCTGGCAGTGTGCAGCCGACGAACCGACCCTGCGGGCGGAAGCTCTCGTGGGTGGCAATCAACATACCAGAAATGGATGTCCCAGATGAAAGGCCCTGAAACGCCGTGGTGGAACCTGCGTCTGGCCAGACTTGCGGGCAAGTCGAGTTCTTCATTCATGGTCAAAACAACAACGCCATGATGCCAATAGTCAACGCAACCTTGCCGCAATGGTATGAACGATCTGCGACGCGGTGGACAACGTACGGTGTTTAGTAAACTAAGATAGAGAAACGTCAACTTCCTCGAGGGCCACTCATGAGACGAACAACTTTGACCCTGGTCATCCTGACCGCCGCCACCGCGACCGCCGCAGCCGACGATCCCTCGGCTTCGACGCGCACCGTGCCGCGAGGCACGCGAGCCTATTACGGCACAAACTTTGGCAACCGCTACAGTTATTTTGGGCTCGGCTACGGTTACGGGCCTGGGGCATTCGGGCCGGGCGGCGGGTCGGGTTATTACGGCGGCTACGGTGGACGCTATGGACGCTATGGACGCTACGGCGGTTTCGGTGGCTACGGTGGAGGTTACGGACGCTATGGCGGGTACGGCGGCTATGGCGGGTATGGGTATGGCGGGTATGGTGGTTACGGCGGCGATCTCGGGCTGCAGGCTTTACACCAAAACGAGATGATGTGGACGATGAACTTCGCCCCGATCCCTCAAATGCCGCCCACCATGACCTTCAGTTCGGGTTGGAACCAGACTCCGAAACGTTCTGCCGACGACTTCCACTGGGCCCAGGAACCACCTGACCACCCGGAGACGATTACGAATCCGTTCGTCCATTCGGACGAGAAGTGAGGGTTTGCTGACACGGATGGTCGAGTTGCGCGCCACGGAGGGCAAAGGAGTATTGCCGTGGGCTTCGCTGTACGCCGGTCTGCGTTTGGCCGGTCCCTCAGCCCAGAATGACGTGCAACAAGAAGAATGTCCCGCCGGCCAGCGCGACGGTGGCGGGCAGGGTGAGCACCCAGGCCCAGGCGATCTTCTTGATCGAATCGAGCTGCACTCCGGAGCGGTTCGCCACCATCGTGCCGGCCACGGCTGACGAGAGAACGTGGGTCGTGCTCACCGGAAACCCCAAGCCGTCCGCCAGGCCGATCGTGCTCATGGCGACCAGCTCCGAGCAGGCGCCCTGCCCGTAGGTGAGATGCACCTTGCCGATCTTCTCGCCCACCGTCACCACGATCCGCTTCCAGCCGATGGTCGTGCCCACCCCGAGCGACAGGGCCACCATCACCAGCACCCAGGTGGGCGCGTATTCGATCGGGCTGACCAGTGCGGCTCGCAGGTGGCGCAGCTCATCGCGGCGGTCTTGGCCGAGTTGATCGCCGCCACGTTTGAGCGACTGAGCCGCGGCCGCGTTGAGATCGAGAATCGCCGTGCGCAGTTGCCAGCGATCTTTAACGCTGAGGCTGCTGTAGGAATCAACGCCGCTCAATAAGCTTTCGATTTCTTGCGCCTGGGCCGCCGCAGCCTCGCTCTTACCCTCCTGGCTAACAAACTCGGCCAGCTCGACGGCCGCCTGACGCGTGGCGGCCATCTCCTGTCGGTCGTGCCCCAGGTTCACGACGTAGTGAGCCGGCAGCAGGCCGATCAGAATCAGCATCACGATGCCCACTCCCTTCTGGCCGTCGTTGGAGCCGTGGGCGAAACTCACGCCCGTGCAGGTCAGCAGCAAGATGGCTCGAATCCAACGCGGCGGCGGTTGTTGGTCGGCAGGCGGCTGATAGAGCTCTTCCGACGGAACAACACGCTTCGACACGAGCAGCAGGATTCCTGCCAGCCCCATGCCGAGCACCGGGGAGAGCAACAGCGAAAGTCCGACTTCGGCCGCCTTTTCCCAATTGACGCCCGCGCCGAACGGCTTGCCGGCGAGCACGCTGTTGGCCAGTCCCACGCCGAGAATCGAGCCGATAAGAGCGTGCGAGCTCGAAGACGGCAGCCCCAGGAACCAGGTGCCGAAATTCCAGACGATGGCCGCCCCCAGAAGCGAGAAGACCATCGCCAGTCCGCGGTGCGTCTCGATGTTCACCAGCAGCTCGACGGGCAACAGGTGAACGATGGTGAAGGCGACCGCTATGCCCCCCAGATACACGCCCAGAAAATTACAGAACCCCGACCAGACCACGGCCTTCCAGGGCCGCAACGAATGCGTGTAGATGACCGTGGCCACGGCGTTGGCCGTGTCGTGAAAGCCGTTGATCGCTTCAAAACAACAGACGACGGCCAGTGCCGCCACGATCAAAATCCAGTTCAACGAGCCCGCAAGATCGGCATGGATCGTATCCAAGCAGCCTTCTCCGTGAGATGTGAAGTCCGTCTGCTCTACCAGAAAATTCGCTCAAAACCTACGTTCCTTGTCGGCCGGAAGAAAGGGGTTTTTGTTAGCCACGAGTATTCACCCGGCCGGCACAAAGCCAAAGCGTAAGAGCGTAAGCGAGGGAAGTCGCTTGGAGTCCCTCGCTTACGCTGCGGGTTAGTGTCAGCGCAACGTGCGCCCGAATTCCGGGTTCGGACTTTTGACTTGGAAGTTATCTTGCGCAACTCTAGCGCAAATCTAATAATGTTTGCGTGCAGCCGCTCGACGACGATGTGAGCCGTCACCCCGCCGGTTCTCGGACCGGCTCCTATTTGCCGAGCAGGGACTTGGCGAAGATCTTGGCGGCGGCGAAGTTGGGAAATGCCTGGATGAGGAATTCGGTCGTCGGGCGCTGTGCAAGTTGCTCTTGCTGCCACTCGACGACGGCCTTGGGCGAGGTGGTGATCATATAACCTCGGCGAGATCCGCCCCGCATCAGCACGACGTAGTGCGTCTGGTTCGCGATCGGATCTTCATACGGAAGCTTTTGCAGATGCTGGACGACCTGCACGTCGAAGGTCGCCAGGTTATCGGGGAAGTATTTCTTGAAAAGCTCGACGTTCTGCTGCTCGCTGAACTTTTCCAGCGGGCCGCGCTCGCTCACTTCCTTCAAGAAAGCGAAGAACTTCTCTTTGCGACGCTCGGCCAGAAAGTGCGTCAGCGCCCAGGCCGCGGCGTAGCCCGTCGACGTCAGCCCCTCGGCCCCGATCGTCGGACGGACGAGATCGTTCTTTCCGGGACCCTGTTTGAGATAGTTCTCCAGCGACTTCATCCGCAGGTCGTTGGGTTTTCCTACACCCTTCCAACGGGCACCCTTACTCGTCGTCGGCGCGAAATATTCAGGCAGCCCCTCACTGATCCACATCGGCCAGTTCGAGAACCGATGCTGAACGCCGATGTTGTGCAGCACCTGGTGTACACCCTCGTGGGCGATCGTGGAAATCGACTGTTTGATGGCCAGCTCGGGCGCGATATCGAGCAGCTTGGATTGCTCATACATCACCACATAATTGGTCACGCCGTTGTAATAGGCCACGACCCCGTCGGGCATCTCGTGAAACCGGTTGAACTCTTCCTGCGTGCGGAAGAGGATCACCACCAGCGGCGTCTCGGGGTCGTGCACCGGCATCTTCTGCCGCCGGCAGTAGGCAAACAGGGCCGGGTACATCGATTCCAGGATGGCGCTCGTGCCTTTGCAGAATTGCTCGCTGGAGTTGTAGACGTAGAGGTAACGCTTGGTGGTGCGGGTCTTGAAACCGCGAAACGTCTTGGCCAGGAGCTGCTTGGCCATTTCGTCCATGGTGAGCGGCTTGAATTCGCGATCCGTCGGCGTGGCCTCCCGAGCCGGCACGGCGCGCAGCCGGCCGTCGGGCAGGATCACCAAGACCTGGTCGCCCACTTCGACGAATGTTTTGGCGACGACCAGTTCGTCGTCGGGCGACTTGACGAGCACGAGCCGGCCGTCGGACGGTTTGGGCGGAGCGTCGGGCAAATTGAGGCCGAAATCGGCCGGATCGGCCTTCGGTGCGGGGCGAGTCGCGGCATCGTTGTTCGTCTTGCCCTCGTCCTGGCCAAACAGACCGGCTGGGAGCAAGAAGATGCCGAAAGCCACACACGGAAACAAGCACTGCCCGATGGATCGTCTCATGATTGCCGCCCTTTCCCAATCCGCGCCGACCGGTGTTGAAGAGACCGAGATCACCCATTATCTCTATGCGGCGCACGGCCGCAATAATCGGGTGAGCCGGGGCGGCCGACGCCGTTGCATCTTCACGGCCGACGCGCCATGCTGGACACGTCCGGCGCGCGAAACGCAGATCAAATCGGAGAATGCTCATGCTCCCGGCAGGTTTTCTGGCGGCGCTTTTGGTCGTGGCGGTCCAACCACCAGACGAACAACAGAAAGACCGGCCGAAGAGCCGGGCCGAGGCGTGGCAGCCGATGTTTGATCGCGCCGCCGAGGCCTACGCGATTTACCGCGATCGCGAGCACAGCCAGCGGCTTCAGGTGCATACCGCGCCGCTTTACAAATGGAAGGCCGCCAGCGCCGGCGACGGCCTCTTCGGCTCGGTCTACGTCTGGACATACCGAGGCTGTCCGGAAAGCGTCGCTTCTCTCTGGCGATCGGTCGAAGGAAAGACGTCCTTAATGAAGCACGAGCTCCACTCTCTCTCGGAGGCGCTGCTGGAAGCCGAGCCCGTGCCGGGCCACCCCTGGACGCCGAAGGCGGGTCTGCCCCGCGAGCCGATCGATTCCGCCCCGACGCCGGCCGCCAAGGCACCCGCACGGCTGGCGCAAATGCGGCGGCTGGCGAACACCTTTTCGGGCTACACGGAGGCGGCGGGAGACGTGCGGCGGGAGCTTCGCCTGCTGCCCGCTCCCCTCTACCGCTACGAGAGCACCGATCCCGATGTCGTCGACGGAGCCCTGTTCGCCTTCGTCTGCAGCGTGGGAACCGATCCGGAAGCGTTCCTCTTGCTCGAAGCGCGTCAGACCGCAGAGGGCCCACGCTGGCGATATGCCCTGGCCCGGTTCTCGCACGCCGACACGTTCATCAGTTTCGATCAAAACCCGGTTTGGAAGTCGGTGCGCGGCGTCGACGACACCTTCGCTCACAGCGCCGACTACACGTATGTCTTGCTGAACGAACCGGTGGCAGAACCGGAGCCGCCGGCCGCCGAGAAATAGGACGGCACGAGGGGTCTCGACGTGTTTGTACTTCAGACCTAAGCGCTGCAATAGCCACGGATGAACGCGGATAAACACGGATTAAGCCGCTGGATTTCGCATAAAATGCCATGATCGAGGAAGAACAGAACGCATCGCGCAATGCACTAACGGTTGCACCTTCGAACACGCCGGGCTGCGGCCCTCTTGGAAAAGTTTACGAGAAATCTTTGGCCGAGCCCACCTCGACATCAAACTGTCGGCGGGAGCAATAGCCCCTTCGTCTTCGTCTATCTGGGTTCGTCCGTGGCTAACCACATGGACCGGGCCGACGCCGCGAGCCCGGCCAGCGGTTACGTCTGAATCGCGGCTCGACGTGTCGGCTGGCTCTGGGACCAAAGTGAACTAGAATAAATTTAGACGGCTCTGGCGGGCGGCCTCGTGAGCGTCTTGATCTGGTGTCTGTCCCGGAGGCGTGCCGCTGGTGTTGGTTACGGCGATCCGAAGCAAGCCGGTCTACGCGACGCTCGAGCCCGATCTGAGCGGCACGTTCCACCTGCTGGTCGGCCAAGGTAGCGGCGGGGA
The DNA here is from genome assembly GCA_035550375.1 of Pirellulales bacterium. Lineage (GTDB taxonomy): Bacteria > Planctomycetota > Planctomycetia > Pirellulales > JAICIG01 > DASSFG01. The sequence goes on from DASZPH010000008.1 coordinate 12,513, forward strand.
CGCCTTGCTTCGCCTGCTGGAGAAGATGCCTCGCGGGGCCGACGCCCAGGTTCTCTACGCGGCCGAATCGCGTTCGGGTGTCGATCGAAGCGAGCCGCTGAGCGCCTTTGGTGCAGTGCAGTGCCGCATCTTCCCGTCGATGGCCGAGGTGGTGGCCTGCTTGGACCAGGTTCTGTCGACCTGTTTCATGGGAACGCGGCTCTACGTCGCCGGCTCCGAAAGTTTCATCGGCTCGGTCGGCCAGGTGGCCGCCAGGTACAACCTCACGGGCGACGAGGCGCAGAGCGAGCGGTGCGGCAGCGCCGCGCGGCGCGTCTACTGCATCCACTGCAAGACTTCGCAGGAGAACGTCACGACGAACGTCGTTCGCTGCGCGGGCTGCGAGCGCCACCTGCTGGTTCGCGACCACTACTCGCGCCGGCTGGCTGCCTACATGGGCGTCATGGCCGACGCCGCCTCGCCGGGCACGCTGCCTCCCGTGGAAGAACGGTTGGCATGAGGCACGACGAGGCTATTCCCGTCGAAGTGGCCGCGGTCGAGCAGGTGACGCCGCTCGTCAAGCAATTCACGCTCCGTCGCGTCGACGGCGGGCCGTTTCCGCCTTTCTCGGGAGGCTGCCACGTAGTTGTCGTCATGCACGGCAGGGGACGAACGTTCCGCAATCCTTACTCGTTGCTGGGCTCCCCACGAAACGTGGACTGCTACCAGATCGCCGTGCGACGCCACGACGCGGGCCGAGGGGGCTCACGCTTCATGCACGACGAAGTGCGGGTGGGGACGCGGCTTGAGGTCGGGCACCCCGTCAACCTCTTTCCCCTGGCGAAGCTGGCGCGCAAGCACGTCTTCGTCGCCGGCGGCGTCGGCATTACACCCATCCTGGCGATGGTCGACGATTTGCGCAGCACCTCGGCACCGTGGGAACTGCACTACCGCGTGCGCGGGCCGGAGCACGATCATTTCGGCCGCAAGCTCCGGGACGAAAACGGAAACCGCGTCCACCTCTATTACGGTTCTCACGGCCAGACTCTAGACCTCGGTCGGATCGTGGCCAATCAGCCGCTCGGCACCCACATCTACACGTGCGGCGCGGAACAGATGGTTGCGGCCGTCGCCCAGGCAGCGAAGGCCGCGGGTTGGACCGACAGCCACGTTCACTGCGAGCGGTTCGTGGCGCCTCCGATCGGCGATCCCTTCGATGTTCATCTGGCGCGAAGCGGCGTCACCGTTCACATTCCCTCGGAGCGGAGCCTGCTCGAGGCCATCGAGGCGGTGGGGGTCGACGCCCCTTATCTCTGCCGCGGCGGAGTCTGTGGGCAATGCGAAACCGAGGTGCTTGAACTGGAGGGTGTCCTCGTGCACAACGACCACTGGCTGTCGGATGAGGAACGGGCCGCTGCCAAAAAGATCATGCCCTGCGTGTCGCGGGCGCGCTGCACGCGGCTCGTGCTGGATCGCTGAGGGAGAACACCGTGGCGATCGCCTTCAAGCCCGACGAGACGTTCCGCGACGACTTCACCTATCGCAACAGTCCGCAGGCGATCGGGCGTTTCCCCTTCCCGTTCGTCGCCGACACCTTCATGTACTCGGTGAACATCGAGCCGCACGTGCCCGGAGAGAAAGAGAGCTGTTTCGAGTTCCCCCTCGACGTCGACGAGCACTACGTGGCGGAGTGCCGCGAACGGGCCTTCTGCCTGGCGACCACGCCAGACCGCTTCCTGGCCCTGCCGCACATGATGCCGGCCCAATGGGACGCGCTCGAACTGATCGCCTCGAGCCTGTCGCGCGACTATCCGCAGCATTTTTGCCTCGAGCGCCGCGGCACGCGCTGGCGTTGGACGAACCGGCCGCTGGGCCTCGAAGACGAATTCACGTTCGGCGACCCGGCGACGCTCGCGTGCGAGCCGCTGGAATACATCACTCGGCAGGCGCAGGGAGATTTTTGCCTGCTCGACCAGCGCGACGGCAACCTATGGCTCGACGCCGGGATGGCGACGAGCCAGGCCGACTGGTCGCTGAATTTCGACCTGGGCATGAACTTCGTGGAGTGGCACGGTCCCGTGCCGCTGGCGGCCGAACTGGGGGTGTTCGACCGCGCGCTCAAATTCCTCATGAACCTGCAGATCGGCCATCCCGTGCGCCGCCTGAACTGGACGATGACCATCCATCCGCGGCTCGACACCTCGCCCGAGCAGTCTCCGCACTGGGCTCCGGACCGCGGCGCGGTGACGCCGGCCAACGCGGGGGACCTCGTCCACCTGCGTGTCGAGTTGCAGGCCCTCTGGCGGCTGCCGCGCAGCAACGCCATCCTCTTCAGCATCCGCTGCTATCTCATCAGCATGAACGAGCTGGTCACCGTTCCGAAATGGGGCCGGCGCACGCACCGCGTGTTGAAATCCCTCCATCCCGCGCTCCTCGACTACAAGGGCCTCGTGCGCTACCGCGACACGCTCGTCGACTGGCTGGCCGGGTTCGACGACGGCACGCCGACGACGCCCGGGACTGGCCCGGAGTAGGGATGCAATCGTACTGGCGTTTTGGGCCGCAGCACGGTACGTCAGGAAAACACTAACCGCCCGCACCAACGGCGAGCCCGAAGCGGCTACAAGGCCCGACTCGCCGCGTTCACGAGTTGGCGTTAAAGCGAAAGAAGCTCGGATGAGAGGACGGTGTCACCAAGGTATGTTTTGTGTCCTTGGATCGGAGGTGGTTCGTGATCGCTTCATGGAACTCGTCCCCGCTTTGGAAATTATTGAAATCCGCGAGGTGCTCGGGAACGGAAACAAGATACATCTTCTGTCCTCGACGGGGCGCGATGTGCGTTGGCGCCTGCCGACCACCGTGATTCGCTACAGACGCGGCGATTATGGTACCCGACTCGTTGGTGACAACAAACATTTGTTTCGTCATAGATTAAGTTCCCGTGTAATGGTTAGGCGTCTCTCCGAGACTCGATGTGGCGATCCTGACGGCGGCGAGCCCCGCGGGTTTTATAAGGCGGGCTCTAAACATTTCCGCCGCCGTCTACCACAAAGTTTGTATCGATATCGCCCACATTCGTTACGGTATACGTGTATGAGAAATAGGAGAACCCTGTTTCACTCGAGTACCAAGACCATTTTTGGATACGGGAGACTTCGAAGCCAGCGTTGCCCGATTGTGGAAAAAGCCCCAGGTCGGTGCGCGGGCTGGCCATAAAATACTGCGCCCCTAGGTCCGCATCACCTATCCCAAATGTGGTAACGAGACCGATCGACTCACCTTTTTTCAAGAAGAACGGCTGTGATTGAAATGCCATGGCTTAACATTCCTTCGGTTTGAGGTTAAGGGATCGCCGAGAACGGTGCGAGTTGGAGAATCGTCCCGGAAGGGGCTAGTCAACGTCATCGAAGTGAACAGCCGCCGTGATTCAGTGTGGCGGAGAGCGCGAGGGCCTGAGGGGTAGTCGGGGTAGTCGAACAAGGCCAACCGTGAGCAAAAACCTCGGAAGCGGCGAGGTCTGCTGGCTCCCATGCGTCTTCCTCGCCGGTAGACGAAAACGAGCATTATGGTATCAACCAACGCCGCGGGCAGAGACGACGACAGGCGATCCACCGAGCCCCCCGGCTTTTGTCAGAAGAGGCGCGAAGCGACGAGGGGATACGAACACCCCTTGAAGATGCGATCGTTCTACTGCAGTTAATAAAAAATGTCAACAAGCAGAAAAATTATCTTACTCACCGTCGGAGGAGAGTAGGCCTTCGTTCCGGTACCTCAATCAGCCGCAGAACGAATGAGGGTAAGCTGCACTCTTCGTCAAGCATTTACGCTCTGCGCCGCGCGGCCAACTCCGCGACGAAGCGTTCGTGCTCCGGCGAGCGCAACCCTTCCTGAAGTTGGTCGAGAACCTGCCGAAGCTTGCCTGCCAACAGAGCCCGGCCGTCGAGCCAGAGGCCCGGGAAGATGCGCGAGCGATAGAGCCCGTCGGCGTCGGGCGAAAGAAGCTGGTAACGACCCTCGACGAGGACGTGCCAGCGAATCTCCTGTTCAAAGACCACGACCGCCAGATACTCCGGAATGCCCGCCCTTTGATAGAGCCTGAATTTCTGGTTCAGGTCGTAGGAGGCCGTCGAGCCGCAGACCTCGGCCAGCAGTTCGGGACCCACGACCGGCCGCCGTATTCCGGCAGCAATCGCAGATTCAAATCCGGCTGTGGGCTATCTTCAAACAGAAAAGAGGTGGTATTTCGTTCGGTCGCCGTTCCCGGCGTGAAGGCGTGATAGACGCCCAACCACGTGCCCACGTGACCGTCCATGCCACCATGCTCTACAGAAACCGGGGAAGGCATGTAGACGGTGCCTTCGATCAGCTCGGCGAGCTTGATGCCCGGATCTGCTTCCCAACGGCGCAAGAACTCCTCGCGGGTCAATTGGTCGCCGGCACTCAGCGGCGGGACGCGCTGTTCGGTAGTGATCGCCATAAGGACACCTCGCTGTTCCATTCTAGGCGCCTAGGTCGATCCCCACCAAATTACTGTTCCGCCTGGCAGCTCTATTTGCCCGAGCGAAACGGCGGGCGGTGCCCACCCCTACTTGCTCTTCGCGTCGGTGTCGAAGACGCGCACCTTGTCCCAGGTGTCCCTGTTCTCGTCGATGAACTTGAGGTGCTTGGGGGCGTCCTGGTAGGCGTCGTGGGCGGCCTGGTCCTTGAAGATGACGTGCAGGCCGACGTCCCAGTCGCGGTCGTTCACCGGGCGATCGAGATCGGAGACCGTACCCGCCGCGTAGAAGACCGTGCCCGGATGGTCAGACAAATACTTATTGCAGGCGTCCACCAGCTTCTGCCGGTTCGCCTCGTTGGATTCTTTGAGCTTGAAGTAGACGTTGTGAACCAGCATGTTTTTTCCTTCGGCGTTCGCGGCACGGGCAGTCGAGAGATGAAGGCCGGCGGTTACGGCCAGCAAGCCGGCGCAGCCAACCATCGCCGCCATGCCGAGCCAGGTGTTACGTGTTGTGAGCATGTTTGTTTCCCCCAAAAAAGGCCTGGGTCAGGTGCGATCATTGTGCTTAAGGGTTGAGCAGAACGCAACCCGCCAGGCGGCCGCGCGATGTCTGGGGAGGATGGGCTTCCTGGCCCGTTCCGTTCCGCTCATTCTTTTAGGGGATGGCCTGGGGAGGCCATCCTCCATGACGCCGGCGCGGGGGAGGCGGAACTCTCCTCCACAATCAGTGTTCATCGCCGGCGCGAAGCCAGGGAGTGAGGGTCGGTTCGGACTCGACGATCTCCGAGGGCTGGAAGTAGAGCTCGATCTCACGCTTGGCGGCGTCGGGGCCGTCGGAGGCGTGGACCAGGTTCATCTGCCGGCTGGAACTGTAATCGCCCCGGATCGTGCCGGCCGCCGCCTTCAGGCCGCTGGTGGCGCCGAGCATCTCGCGCACCACCCGAATCACCTCCAGCCCCTCGATGATGGCCGCCACCACCGGTCCGCCCGTGATGAATTTCTCCAGCCCCGGATAGAAGGGCTTGGAGACGTGCTCGGCGTAGTGGCGCTTCGCCAAGTCCGGCGAGATACGAATCAACTTCAGGGCCACGATGTTCAGCCCCTTGTCTTCAAATCGGCTGAGAATGCGGCCGACCAGCCGCCGCTCGACGCAGTCGGGTTTGAGCAGAATTAACGTCCGTTCCATTGAGCAGGTCTCTCTACGTGCGTGCAAAAGGCCCAATCTAGGGAAAAACCGTATCGCTCTCAAGGACTGGTTGGCTTTGGTAGCAGGCTGCACAGGCTGGCGGGACTCGCGTGGCTTGTCCCCGCCCTGCCGACTTGTTCCGCGAAGCACGCCCTTTCGCAGAGCGAAAGGCGACAAAGCGCAACCGCGGTGGGCGAATTCCCAACCAGAGGCGTTTACCGACTCAGCTAGAATGGAATATAAGAGCCTATTCGGCGAACCGGCGGGACGCCTACACCACAATGCCCACCTTCGGATAGGCTTTAGGGAAGCCGTACGGAATATGGAAAAGACCCTCCTGCCTGACAGCCTGAGCCTCGCCTTCGTCGAAGGGCTTTACGAGGATTATGTTCGCGACCCGCAGTCGGTCGATCCCGACTGGCGGGCCTACTTTGCGCGCTTCGGGCCGCCGGCCAACGGCCACCCGGGCCACGTTTGGCAGTCGCGGCCCTCGTTTCGCCCGCCCGGCCTTTTCGCGCCCCGCGCAGGGCGGCCGACCGAGGGCGACGGCCGGGCGGCGACGATGCCGGTGGCCGAGGTGGCCAACCTGCAGGACCGGGTCGACCAGCTCATCCGGGCCTACCGCGTTCGCGGCCACATGGCCGCCCACATCAACCCGCTCAACCTGCCGCGGCCCCATCAGCCCGAGCTCGACCTGGAGTTTTACCATTTCACCGAGGCCGACCTCGATCGACAGTTCTCGATCGACACGATCCCCGGCGGCGGCACGCTCAGCCTGGCCGGCATCATCGAGCACCTGCGCAACACCTACTGCCGCTCGATCGGCGTGCAGTTCATGCACATCGACGACCTGAGCGTCCGCCATTGGCTGCAGGACCGCATGGAGGCGACCGAGAACCGCGTGCGGCTGACACGCCAGGAGCAGTTGCGCATCCTCACGCGGCTGACCAACGCCCATCTGTTCGAGGAATTCATCCAGAAGAAATACGTGGGGGCCAAGAGCTTTTCGCTGGAGGGGGCCGAGAGCCTGATACCCCTGCTCGACCTGGCGATCGAAAAGGCGGGGGAACAGGGGATCGACGAAATCGTGCTCGGCATGGCCCACCGCGGGCGGCTGAACGTGCTGGCGAACATCCTCGGCAAGACGCCGAAGATGATCTTCCGCGAGTTCGAAGACCGAGAACCGGAACTGCACCTCGGCCGGGGCGACGTGAAATACCACCTCGGCTACAGCAGCGACTGGCAGACCGACAACGGCCACAAGGTGCATCTTTCGCTCTGCTTCAACCCCAGCCACCTGGAGTTCGTCAACCCGGTAGCAGTGGGACGCATGCGGGCCAAGCAGGACCGCATCGACGACGTCGCGCGGGCGCACGGCATGGTGCTGCTGATCCACGGAGACGCGGCTTTTGCCGGCGAAGGGGTGGTGCAGGAAACGCTCATGCTCAGCCAGTTGCCCGGCTACGCGGTGGGGGGGACGATCCACGTGGTCGTCAACAATCAGCTCGGCTTCACCGCTACGCCGGCCGAACTGCACTCGAGCACGTACGCCACCGACGTGGCCAAGATGCTGCAAATCCCCATCTTCCACGTCAACGGCGAGAACCCGGAGGCCGTGGCGCAGGTGGTGCGGCTGGCCCTGGAATTCCGCCGCGAGTTTCAGCGCGACGTGGTGATCGATATGTATTGCTACCGCCGCCGCGGGCACAACGAAGGCGACGAGCCGTCTTTCACGCAGCCGATGCTATATAAGGCGATCGACGATCGCATGAGCGTTCACGAGGCCTATCTCGAGCAGCTCCTGATGCTGGGGGGCGTGACATGCGAGGAGGCCGAAAGGATCGTGGCCATGCGGCGCGAGCAGCTCGAACAAGAGCTCTCGGCGGCCCGACGCGATTCCGAGCGGCCGGCGGACATGCTGGCGGGAATCTGGGCCGGCTACGTCGGCGGCCCCGAGCCGCCCCCCGTCGCCACCGGCGTTGCGCGTGACCGACTGGCGGCATTGCTCGAGTCGCTTTCGCGGGTGCCGGCCGACTTTCGCCCGCATCCCAAGCTCAAGCGGTTTTTGGAGGCCCGGCTGGAGATGGCAGGGGGAAACCGACCGCTCGACTGGTCGGCCGCGGAGGCCCTGGCGCTGGCCACCCTGGCGACCGAGGGAGCGCGGGTGCGCATGACGGGCCAGGACACCGCCCGCGGCACGTTCAGCCAGCGACACGCCGTGCTGCACGACTACGAAAGCGGCGCGACGTACATGCCGCTTGCGCATCTGACGCCCGATCAGGCGCCGGTCGAGATCTACAACAGCCCGCTGTCGGAGACGGGCGTGTTGGGTTTTGAGTACGGCTACAGCCTCGACTGCCCGGACGGGCTGGTGGTCTGGGAGGCACAGTTCGGCGACTTCTGCAACGCGGCGCAAGTGATCATCGACCAGTTCATCACCAGCGCCGAAGAGAAGTGGCGCCGGCTGAGCGGCGTCGTGCTCCTCCTGCCGCACAGCTTCGAAGGGATGGGGCCGGAGCACTCCCACGCCCGGCTCGAACGGTTTCTGGCGGCGGCGGCCGACGACAACATCCAGGTTGTGAACCTAACGACGCCGGCCCAGTATTTTCACTGCCTGCGGCGGCAGATGGTGCGGCGCTGGCGGAAGCCGCTGGTGATGATGACCCCCAAGAGCCTGCTGCGCCATCCGCAGTGCTCGTCGGCGCTGCAGGAATGCGCCCAGGGCTCTTTTCAGCGGGTCATTCCGGACCCGCCGTCGCCAGGGCAGACGGTCGACCGGATCTTGCTCTGCTCGGGCAAGATTTACTATGACCTGCTCGCCGAGCGCGAACGATTGGGCCGTAAGGGCGTGCCGATCATCCGCCTCGAACAGCTTTACCCCCTGCCGTTTGACGACCTGCAAAACGCGCTGGCGCCGTTCCCTGACGGCACCCCGGCGTACTGGGTGCAAGAAGAACCCGAGAACATGGGGGCGTGGCGTTTCTTGCGGGTGCAGTTCGGCGAGCGGCTCTTTGGGCGTCTTCCCTTCGCCGGCATCTCGCGTCGGCCCTCCGCCAGCCCCGCGACCGGCTCGCACAGCAGCCACAAGCTGGAGCAGCAGACGCTGCTCGCCAGGACATTCGGGGGAGCATGAGGCGTGACGGCTGCACCTTTTCGACGTGCATCATCATTTACCCGGGAGCCGACGGCGACCGCGGGGTTGGAACCGCCAACCGGGTCGAATCGCAAATTCGGGCCGGCGTTTGATGCCGTCCCCGCGGTCGCCGCTGGCTCCCGGGTAAACGACCGGAGCGTAAAATGCGGAACTCTTGAAGCTGGACACCGCACCAGGGCATCACTCGCCTTTTTTCATTCCGTACCCCGAATCCTTATCCATCATGGTTGAACTGAAAGTACCCACGGTCGGCGAATCGATCACCGAAGTGCAGATCGGCGATTGGCTGAAAGGCGAAGGCGAGTTCGTCGAAAAAGACCAACCGGTCGTTGAAATCGAGTCCGATAAGGCCACGGTCGAGCTCTCGGCCCCGACTTCGGGCACGATCAGCAAGGTCATGAAACGCAAAGGGGAGCGGGCCACCGTGGGCGAGGTGATCGGACAGGTTGAGGAGTCGGCCGCGCCGCCAGCGGGAAAGGCCGAGAAATCTGGAGATGGCGTCAAGAAGGCGGTGGCGGCCGAAAGAGCTTCCGCTGAGTTAGCCGGGCAGATACCGGCGCCGGCGCCCCACCCGTCGAGCGAGCATCCGTGGGTCGTCCCCGCGGCGCGGCGTGCGCTTGCCGAGCACGGGCTCAAGGCCGAAGAAGTCGAACCAAGTGGTCGCGGCGGCCGCCTGCTCAAGGAAGACGTCGACCGATATCTTGAGCGCGCCAAGGAAGCGCCCCCGCCCCAGTCCCCCGCTGCACAGTCACCCGCTGCGCAGGCACCCGCCCTCGTTCGCCAAGCGGCTGCTCTTCGTACCGAGGAAGTGCCAGACGAGATCGAGATTGTCCCCTTAAGCCCGTTGCGCCGCCGCGTTGCCGAACGGCTGGTCGAGGCGCAGCACACAGCCGCCCTGCTGACCACGTTCAACGAGGTTGACATGTTGGCCGTCATGGATCTGCGGCAGCGGCATCGCGAGAGCTTCCAGGACAAGCACGGTGTCAAGCTTGGCTTCATGTCGTTCTTCGTCAAAGCGACGATCGAGGCCCTCAAGCGCTTCCCGCAGGTCAACGCCGAGATCCGCGGGACGGATGTCGTCTATCACAACTACTACGACATCGGCATCGCGGTCGGCGGCGGCAAGGGGCTGGTGGTGCCTGTGCTTCGCGGAGCCGACCGCATGAGCTTCGCGCAGTTGGAGAAGGCGATCGCCGACTTCGGCCAGCGTGCCCGCGACAACAAGATCAAGATCGAAGAGCTCCAAGGGGGAACGTTCACGATCTCCAACGGCGGTGTCTACGGTTCGCTCCTCTCCACGCCGATCGTCAATCCGCCGCAGAGCGGCATCCTCGGCCTGCACGCCATTCAAGAGCGGCCTGTGGCCCGCGAGGGTCAGGTCGTCATCCGGCCCATGATGTACATCGCCCTGACCTACGACCACCGGCTCGTCGACGGCCGCGAGGCCGTGCTCTTCCTGCGGCAGATCAAGGAGCTGATTGAGGAGCCGTCGCGAATTCTGCTGGAGATTTGAAGGATCTAGGAAGAAAAGCCGACCGGTGTGTCAGCGTTCATCTGTGGTCCGTGTTCAAACGGTCCTTCTCTATTGTAGCATCAGAGCTTGCAACAGAACCGACGGACAAAACAGCAAGTCGCCGCCGTTACCGCGGTTTATCGAGCGTGATGAAGGCGAACAGGTCGGCGATTTCTTGCGGCTTGAGCTGCTGTTCGAGATTCTCGGGCATCAGCGATAGCTTGCTCGTTTCCATCTGCTCGATGTCGCCGCGGGCAATCGTCTCCAGCTTGCCACCCTGCACCTTGAGCACGACGCGCTCGTCGTTGTCTTCGGCCACGAGGCCCGTGATCACGCGGCCGTCGGCCGTGATCACGGTGCGGGCCTGGTAGGCGGCGCCGATCACGAGACTGGGATCGAACACGTTCGACAAGAGTTGCTCGAATGAGCCGCGGCCGTTGAGCGTGATGTCCGGCCCGACGTCCTGCCCCTCTCCAAAGAGCTTGTGACATTGCCCGCACACCTTCTTAAAGACCTCCCGGCCGCGGTGGTCGTCGCCGGGCGTGCGTTTGAGCAGGTCGCGCATCTGGTCGACCACCGCCTCGCGCTGCGGATTCCGCTCCGAGCGGAGCGTCCCCCAGTTGGTCTGCACCAGCTTCACCAGGTCGCCGTCCTTGCTGGCGAGCAGTTTGCGGACCTGGTTGACGTTGAGCGCGTCGACGGGCAGCTTCTTTTCGGCGATAGCGGCGAGAAGCTGCTTGCTCCAGACGGCGCGGCCCGTGAGCAGTTCGATGGCCTGCGGCTTGAGATCGGGCTCCATGTCGGGATAGGCGGCGAGCACGAGCCGGGCGATTTCGGGCGCCTCCGCGCGGCCCAGCGCGTCGAGCGTCCGGCGGCGCAATTCGATCGAGGCCTCGTGGCTGCCCGTAAGGACTCCGGCGACCTCCTCCAACAAGGCCGGGTCGCCGGCCGCCACCAGCGCCCCGAGAGCCTGCAACCGTCGCCGGTCGGGCTCCTGCGCCGAGGTGAACACCTTGCGCACGACGCTGACGGCCCGTTCGTCTTTGAAGGCGGCGGAGAGCAGGGCCGCTTCGAAGTAGGCCGGCGCCGTCGTTGGTTCGGCGAGCAGTTTGCCCACAATCGGATTGAGCGCGTCTCGAAGTTGCTCAAGCCGCGGTCCGGCGATCTCGCGCGTCTCCACCTTGCCGGCCAGCATCGACAGCACCTGGCCGGCGATGGCCGGTTTGGCCTCGTTGTCTGAAAGGATAAACGCAACCAGCGACGCGACCGTCTCGGCATTCTGGTTCGGGGCCGACACGATGCGCTCCGCGACGCGCGGCAACAAGCCGGCCACATCGGGCTGATCGGCCAGCTTCGTGCGCTTCGTCAGCGCGAGGAACCGTTCGGCTTGCGTTTCCAACAGCGGGTGCAGGTTCTGCCAGACGACGTGAAGGATGAGATCGTCGTCTCGCGCCGCCGCCAGCGCCTGGTGGAGTAAAGAGAGCGGGTCGACGCCTTCGATCTTGCGAGCGGCAATCGCCACCTGCAGCACCACGTCGGGCGAAGGGTCGCCGACGAGTGCGACGACCCTTTTGCGCACCTCCTCGTCGATCTGCCGCTGATTGCCCGCGGCGCGCACGCCCCAGGCGCGAAACGCGGCGTCCTCATGCTTCAGGAGTTGTTTGTGGAACTCCACGTCCAGCGGCCCGGCGCCCGCGAGCGCCCACAGGGCGTGCATGCGGGCTTTACGCGGCTGACGGTCGTCAAGCACAAGCTGCTCGAGCTTACGAAGCGTGTTGGGGCGAGCGCGCTCCCAAAGCAGCCGCTGGGCCAGATCGCGGTAAAGGACGTTCGGGCTCGCGAGGCGCTCGATCAACTGGTCGTCCGTCTCTTTCGCCAGGTCGAACTTCGCGGCCCGCGGCCCGTTCGTGTAACGGACCCGGTAAAGCCGGCCCTTCAGGCGGTCGATCCCCTTCGGATCGCGGTTGGCATCCTGGTAGCAGTGATAGCGATCGTACCAATCGAGGATGTAGAGGCAGCCGTCGGGTCCCGTCTTCTGCACCACCGGCATGAACCAGGCGTCGTTTGCGGAAAGGAAATCCTGGTTGGCCTTGGCGATGTAGCTCGAGCCGTCGCGCTCGAGCGTGTCGCTGTTGATCGCGTTGCCGTGGATGTTGCCCATGTAGAGCTTTTCGCGGTAGGGCTCCGGGTAGGCGTCGCTGTCGAAGTAATGGATGCCGCAGTAGGCCGCCTGTTGATGATGATGGTCTACGATCGAGCCCAACTCCCAGGTGAAGGGCGGATAGGGCCCGCCTTGGCGGTGATAGTAGCCGCTCTCGGTCAGGTGCCAGAGGTGATCGATCACGCAGGCGCTGACGAAGGCGCTTCCCTCGCGGTCGAAGGCCACCCCCCAGGGGTTGCTCGTCCCTTCGGCAAAAAGCTCGAAGTCGCGAGTGCGCGGATGGATGCGAAACAGGGCGCAAGTGAAGTCGTAGGTCCTCCCGCGATACTCGATATGGCTGGCGTTGAAAACGCCGTTGAGCCCATACAGCCAGCCGTCAGGTCCCCAGGTAAGCGAGTTAGGCAGTTCGTGGGTATCGTGCCGCCCGAAGCCGGTCACGACAACTTCCTGCTTGTCGGCCCGGCCGTCGCCGTCGGTGTCCTGCATGAACAGAATATCTGGCGAGTTGGCCACCCAGACGCCGCCCGCCCCCACGGCGATTCCCGACGGGATGTTCAGGCCCTCGGCGAAAACGCTGAAAAGATCGGCCCGCCCATCGCCGTCGGTATCTTCGAGTACCTTGACGCGGTCTTTGCCGGGCCCCGATTCGCGGCGCGGATACTCCAGGCTCTCGGTGATCCAGATGCGGCCTCGCTCGTCGAACGTCATGGCCACCGGGTTGACGATATCCGGCTCGGCGGCCACCAGCTCGACCTTGAAGCCATCGGGCACCGTCATCTTGGCGATTGCCTCAGCCGGCGAGAGGGGCGGGCCGGGTGGCTTTCTCTGGCCGTGAGGAATGGGGGTATCGTCGGCGGTGCAGAGCGGCGCGAGAATGACGATGAATGAGAGCAACGAGATGGTGCGTATCATGCGGGGAACTGCGACCTAGGTGTGCATCGGAAGCCACGATTATGAATGGCTGCCCGACCACAGGCAACGGCGCAGCAAAATCAATCTTGCTGAAGAATTGCCGTTTCCGTTAGCCTGCCGATCCTGACGGCGAAGGACAGTGTTGGGGGCTCCCCCAAACCGGGCACTCATCCGTTTGCTGATGGCATCCAACCAGGCTTTCGATTTCGGCTCGCGCAAGTTCGTCGCGCTCCTCATGCCGTCACCTTGGCGAGCCTGGTGCGCCTGGCTGATCTTCGCAAGTGTCGTTGCGACCGTGGTCGCCGTTGCACCCGACTACCGCACCGTCACCCCGAATTATCGCGATGCGTGCCACAACTGGTTCGAAGGACGCCCCATCTATCCACCGGGGGTTCACGGGTTCCTCTATTTCCCTCACGCGGCGATCCTCTTTGCGCCGTTCAGCTACGCGCCGCCGCCGATGGGGGAGGCGCTCTGGCGTATCGTCTCGATCGGCAGCCTGGCGTGGGCCGTGCGGCGGCTTTCGATTCTCAAGACCCAAAACCCGGCACCGGCCGCCAAGAGTTCTCATGAAGCAACCTGGCGGCTCACGTTTGTGTTGATGACGTGCGCGGCCATTCCTCCGGCGATCGCCAGCGCCCGCAACGGGCAGATGAACCTGCTGCTGGCGGCGCTGACCGCGCTGGCTTTCGTTGAATTGGCCCAGAAGCGCTGGCGAGCGGCCGCGTTCTGGCTCTGCCTGGGAGCCGCCTTCAAGCCGCTGATGATCGTGCCGATGGGCGTGGCCGCGGTGGTCTACCGGCCCGCGCTCCGGCCCTTGGCGGTCGGAGCGTTCGGGTTGTTCCTGGCCCCCTTCTTAACCCAACACCCAAACTACGTCTGGCAGCAGTATCAAACCTGCGTTCACAAGCTCTTTCTGGCTGGCAATCCGGGCTCCGAGAATCCGGGGAGCGATTTGTTCGGGCTTTTGTCGTTTCTTGGTTACGCGGCACCATTGATCGTGCAAACCACGACGCGGATCATCGCAGGCGCGCTCACGGTCGCCCTGGCGTTGGTCGCCCTTCGGCGTCGCCGGCCCGTTTACGCGGCCTGGTCGGTCTTGGCCCTGACGACCTGCTACCTCGCCCTTTTTAATCCGCGGATGGAGAACAACGGTTTCGTCGTCCTCTCGCCCACGCTAGGCCTGCTCGCGGCCGATGCCTTCTTGAATCGACGGAACCTGCTAACCGGCACGATGATCCTCGTGGCCTCGTTAGGAATCGCCGGCAGCTACGAGATCACGCGCGGCTACAACTTCTGGCTCTGCCCGTTGCTCACCCTCTTCGTCTGGGCCCATGTGATTCGCGATGCTTTGGCTCGGGATGATAAAGTACCAGCGGGCGAACTCGCGCTCGGCAGCGCCTCGCCGGATGTCGCGGACAATGGTCGCGATCGACGTGATCAGCGCCAGGGGCGCCATCAAAACCAGGTAGATCTCGACTGGCAGCAGGCTGTCTCTTAAGAACGCGACGATCGCCAGGACCGTAAGAGCGTTCATCACGACATGGATTTCGCAGAGCTTGCGCGCCAGGTGAACGCACGGTCGCAGCCATGTGTTGATCGGCCGCGTGCCGCTCGGCGGTGTATCGGTTGTCTCATCCCATAGCGTCGTACCGCCGCCACCGATCCCGACGGCAAGCCCCGACCGCTCGATCTCCTTCAAGCGGGCGATGAAGGCCTTGTATCGCGCGTCGTTGGCCAGCCCGATCAAGAGAAGCGCCAAGGCGAGCACGAAGCCTACGGAAAGCCAGCATTCTTGACCGCTTGCCCGCCAGACTCCGTAACCCAGCGAGAAGGGTACGGCGAGGTTTACGACGTGGTGCATCAGGTAATCGAACTGAATCCCGTCGAGTGAGGAGGTGCCGCGCAATCGGGCAATCTGCCCGTCGACGTGATCCAGCAGGTACCACAGTTGCAACAACGTCGCGCCTGCTAAGCAAGCGGCCGGCCCGCCCGAGCCGAAGCAGGCGGCGGCGGTGAGAGAGACGAGCACGGCTAGACCGGTGACCATATTCGCCGAGACTCGCCAAGGTGCGATCACCCAGGTGACGCGCAAAGCCAGCGGCCGGCTGACGCGGCGTGCCATCCAGTTGCCCGACGTGCGAAAGTCGGGCTTCTGGCAGCGGGCTTCAAGCTTGGCAAGGCTGGGGCGGGGCATCAGTATTCGGGAGTGAAGTCAACAGGCGGCGCGGCTCGCCAAGCCATACGCCAGTCGCCGCACCTCCAGGCGAGAAAGGCGGAGAGGCCCCATATCGAGACAACCGCCAGCAAACGGGCCGTCAGATTGATCGGCTCGACCGGGCTGATCTCCCGCCCAGTGAGCCAAACGGCCAGGGCCAGCGGAGCGATCAGCAATCCCGCGTGCATCAGCAGGTAGCGACGGCGGTCTGCCGGAGCCAGCCATCGCCAGATCGACGTGCCCAGCAACAGCGCGTAGTAGCCCGCGTAGGTCAGCCCCGTGGTGGCCGCGACCCCTTCGATGCCGTATCCCAGTGTCAGCGCGGCACAATCGCCCGCGGTCGCCAGGGCGACCGCCACGAGCGTCGCCACCAGCGCCGTACGCTCCCGGCAGACGGCGACGAGGAATTGGTTCAGCGGCAGCGCCAGCGCCAGCATGACGATTCCCGGAACCAGCCACACGGCGGGCAACAAACCGGGGCGGTAGTCTGGAAAAAGGTGTGCCAACAGCGGCACGGCCAGAATCATGCCGGCGGCTGCCGCCAGCGACGTAGCCGCGGCCAGCAACTCGCTGGCCCGGGCGGCCAAGCGAGCGACATCTCGACGAGAGCCGTTGCGTCCGTACAGTTCGGCGTAGCGCGGCGAGATCACCATCGCAAACATGTTCGCCAGTCCGTAGATCTGCCCGGTGATGAGCAGCGTCGTTGAGTAGCAGCCGAGATCAAACGCGCGGTCGGCGGAAAAGCTGAGGATCATGAGCTTGTCGAGCGACTGAAGCAGCGTCGCCGCCACTCCGCCCAGGAGAATCGGACCGCCGATCGCGACGAGTCGTCTGATCTCGTCCCACTGCCAATCCCAGGCGAGCCCCTGCACTCCCCGGCGGTGCAAGAACAGGAGCGTGGCCAGCAGCGTGAACAACGTACCCCCGTACAGCCCCGCCAAACCCCATCGCCATGCCGCCGCGCCGGCTACGAGCAGCGTGAGCAGTCCCTCGACGACGGAGGTCAGCGAGGTCAGGGCAAACGCCTGCTGGCAGCGCAGAATCGTGACGTGAAACGTCACATGCCGCTGCACGACGACGAGCACGGCCAAGGCCGCCATGCCGAGCGACCAGGGATTGCCGAGCAAACTGCTCCCGTGCCCCAGCCAGATCGCGGCGCCGGCCAAACACGCGCCATAGACTACGCTGGTCAGCGTGTTCACCGTGAAAGCCAGATTAAGCCCTCGCTTCGCCCGGTCGATCTGACCGCTGCCCATGGCGATGGCCAGTTCGCGAGCCGCCCCTTTGCTAACTCCCAGATTGGCGTAGTTCGCGTAGCTTAGCAGCAGCTTCAGGGCCTGCCAGATGCCCATGTGCGTTGGGTCGAGGGCGGCGCGGAGCACCAAGCTATTGATGACGCCGAGTCCCTGACAAAAAAGGGTCGAACCCCCCACCGCCGCCATGTCGGCCGCCAACCGTCGCCATCCTGTGACGGGCGCAGGAGAGACACGAGTCAACCGCTCTTCGTTTCCGCTCGCTGCACCTCGTGCTTCGACGATCGCCATGCGCACCCGCTATCCTACCGAGACAACCGTGGAGTCGATCTGCGATTTGTTCTGGTTTGCCGGGCCAATCAGCTCGTCTGCGATGCGGGCCGCGGCTCGCCGACCATAGTCTGCCAGGATCCGGCCGGCGGTCTCAGGTTCTCTCCTCCAACCGCGTGCGAGGGCACGAGGAATGAGTGTCGCCAGTTCCTCAGCCGTACGCGCCGAGCCGACGAGCCCCCATTCCTCGGCGGGAAGTACGTTGCCTGAGCCGGCCGGCAACAACTGGATGACCGGTGCGCCGGCCAGCGCTGCTTCGATCCCGGCGGTCGAGGCACAGCTCAGCACGCAATCGGCTTGCGACAAGAGTCCGGCCAGGTCTCGCGAACGCTCGATCCGCACCGGGAAGTTGGCCCAGAAAGCGGGTGGTCCTAATCCTGAAGTTGCAGCTCGCGGGTGCAGTTTGACTGTGAGCCTGGCACCCGCGATCTGGTCAAGCACCCCGGTCAACATGCCAAGCATCGCCGCGTGGTTCGCCACGGTCAGATGGAACTCCACGCCGTCGGGCCGTTCGTCCCGCGGCGGCACGCCGGCCAGAAGCAGAAACCGCTTTGCCCGCGACTCCGAGCCCCGCGCCCCCGCTTCAAGCGAAAGAAGTTGCCGCCCGATCCCCGGCCAGCCGGCGAGGTGGATTCTGGCGTTCGGAACGCCCCAGGCGACCAGTTGTTGCTTCGCGGCCTGGCCCCAAACGCAGATTCGATCTGCCGCCAGCGGAGCAAAGCCGAACCGGCCGCACGGGGCTCCGTGCTGAATCACCACCGATAGCGCGCCGTGCCGGCGGGCCAGGGTGGTCGCGATTCGCTTCAGCGGCGTGGCGTCCTCGTCGAGCACCAGCGCCGTCGGCCGCAGCTCGCGGAAATGCGTCTCCACCCGTTCAATGAGTACCGACTGCTGCGCCCCCAGCGCACCGGCGCGGACCTCGAGCCACCGCTCGACCGGCTTTGTGAGCTCAACGTCTTCGAACCATAACCGGCTGCCCGCCCACGCGTCTTTAAAAGCCCCCGTCACGGCATCCTCGGAATCGCACACCAACTGCTCGACCCCGGCACGACACCACCGCCACCAGCAGCGGACGGCAAACCTTTCGTACAGCCACCAAACGCGCGCGCCGCGGCCAATCAGTTCCGCACACACCGGATTAAGTATCCGAGGGTTGCCGCATAACACGACGCGCGGGGCGCCGCCTTCGTCACGGGCGGGCGGCGGAAAACGCCACTTCCGGGCGCGGGCCGCCCATCGCCGCCAGGAAAGCGGGGGCCGTGAGGCGGCTGAGGTGGAGTCGCTCGATTCTTGCCAGCAAACCTTGAGCTGCGCGCCGCGGGCGGTGGCCAACGCCTCCAAAAGATCCGCATAAGCTTCGTCCCCCCGCGCCGAGAGGTGCACCTCGATCGTTTCCCCGGGCCCAATCGGCCGAACGTCGCGAAAGAACGCCGCGATCCGCAGCAGCTTGACGAAGTAGTATCGCAGGCTCAGCTCGTTGATGTAGGCGAGGTTAAGCGCTTGCTGAGAGAACCGGCCGGGCTGAGCCGTCCGTTGCGCGTATTCGGTCGCCAGAGCGTCGATCCAGGCGAACCGCGCATCGATTGTTTCGTCGAGCGACCACCGGCCCAGCCGGCACCGCGCGGAGGGCCAGCTCCCTTCGAGTAGCAGTTCCTCGTCGGAACCGAGCGAGTCGACCGTCAGGCTGTGCCTTGCAAAGATCTTCATGACGCGTGGACGGGCGGCGGATCTTTCCGTGCGGCCGCCTCAGGTTGGCTATTTCGGCTCTCGCCTTTTTTCAAAAGCCCGCGCGTCAGGCAGCCGTGATCAGGGCATCGGCGCACGGGATACGGCGGTCGACGAGATCGAGCAGTTCATCAAAACGAGTAAGATAGTGGTCGGCTTTGGCGCCACGATCGTAGTTGATCGCCACGGTGCGCAGACCGATGGCGCGCGCGCCGGCCAGTTCGGCCCCATCATGCCCGACAAAAGCGACCTGCTCGACGGACAACTTCATCGCGTGCAAGGCGGCCCGATAGCAAATCGGGCTGGGTTTGGTGTATTCCAAGTCGATCGACGAAACGACCGCCGAAAAGCGGCCGCCCAAGCCGAGCCGGGCGAGCTGCGCCTGCAGTTCTTCGCCGGTTTGCTCCGAGTCGCTCAGCACGGCCAGGCTAACGCGGCGGGCGGCGAGCCGTTCGATCGTCGAGCGGACACCCGGCAGCGGCCGCACATGCGCTTCCAGATCGCGCTTGCGCGCCTGGCTGGCGGCCTGCACCTCGTCGATTTGCGCCCGCGACAGGCCGATAGAAAGCAGAAAAGCCTGGAAAGCCTCGCTGTATTCGCGTCGGCCGCGGTGCACGTCGTTCAGAAACTCATCGTCCCAGACGCGAAAAAGTGTGCGATACTGGGCGTGCAGGCCCATTCGCGAAAGCAACTGCAAGAGCCAACGCCGCCATGCGGTGGCATCGTAAAGCACGTCGCCCATGTCGAACAAGAATCCTTGCACAAGATTGCCGTTCGTCGCCTTTTCGAACATGCGAAGATCCTCGGATCGGGTGCTTGACAAGAGGGGATGGCCTTCCCGGGTCGTCCCGTTAAAAACAATCAGCAATGAAAAATGAAACACGTGAAGGGCGGGAACCCATCCTCGTATTCAAAGCACGTCTTCCATCGTCAGCTTCTCGTCGGCCTCCAGGTCGCGCTTGAGCCGCCTTCCTAGGACGCGCTGGCGATCCAACCAGGAGAGGCCGTCGCCCGGACATTTCAGCGCCAGCATCGGCTCCTCAATCCGTGTTCCGGCGGTGAGCGGGACGCGCGTCACCAGGCTGCGGCCCAACTTGATGCGCACGCTGGCCACCCCTTCCGCCACCGGCTTGTCGGCTCGTCCCAGGGCGCTTTCCACGTCGCGCACGTTGCTCACGAGCTGGCGGAATTCCGCCGGCTCCAGCGAACAAGCGTGATCGGTTCCCTTCAGGTTCCGGTCGAGCGTGAGGTGCTTTTCGATAATCACGGCGCCCAAGGCCACGGCGACCGGAGCCAGCAGAATGCCGGTCGTGTGGTCCGACAAGCCGATCGGCACGTTATATCTTGCGGCCAGCGTCGGCATGCTGCGCAGATGCACTTCGCTTGTCGGCGTCGGATAGAGCGAAGTGCACTGCAACAGGGAAAACGGGCAACCCGTTTCCCGCACCACGTTCACGGCCGCATCGATCTCGGCGAGGTCGGCCATACCCGTCGAGAGAATCAGCGGCTTTTGCCGTGCGGCGACGTCTCGCACCAGCGGCAGGTTATTGAGATCTCTGGAGGCAACTTTCAGCGCGTCGACGTTCAGTTCTTCCAGCAACCGGGCGCTCGGCGAATCGCAGGCGGTGGCGATATAAATCAGGCCGTGACGGCGGGCTCGCCGGGCGAGCGCGGCGTGTTCATCCGCCGAAAGTTCGAGCGCCTGCCGGTGCTCGCCGTAGGTCGGCCCGAAGGCGTGGCGGCTTTCGTAGCGGCGGGCGCGGGCCTCGCGGCACAGTTCGCTTTCCAGGTCGCGCTTGACCAGCTTGATCGCGTCGGCGCCCGCCCAGGCGGCGGCGTCGATCATTTCTTCCGCCAGTCGCCGGCTCCCATTGTGATTCTGGCCCAACTCGGCCACGACCAGCGCCGGCTGGCCCGCCGCGAGAAACCGCCCTCCGATGGAATAGACGTCTGAGTGCATCGTTCGGACCATCAAGTGGTCTCGGCGGCAGCTCCGCCCAGCACCTGGGCGATGCTTCGCCAGTCGAGTCCTTCGGGCCCCATCCAGTCGTAGATCGTCTGTGCGTGCTCCCAACTCTCGTGGTCGTCGACTGAGAGCCGCACGTTGTCGCTCTCCAGCGCGGCCGGCACCGGAATGAATCGCAAACGGAACCGCTCCGGCCGCGAACAGAAAAACCGGGTCACCTCGTCGCGCTCTTCGGCCGTGCGGGCCTCGCGGTCGGCGCGGCGCAGGGCGTCGGCCCGAAACCATTCGGCGAAGGTTCCCAGGGGGGAGTGAATCACGGGACGACCATCGCGAAAACAGAAACCGATGTAATCGCACTGCGGGTGCGAGGCGGCCGTGGTGACCAGCCGGTCGGTGAGGATCGGGTCGACGAACGGATGGTCCGCCTCGATCTTCACCACGGCGCCGGCGCCTGTTGCTTCCAGGGCGCAGACCAGTCGGCCCAGCGAATCGGCGCGATCGCTCAAGTGGACGGAGACGTCGGGCGGAACGAGATCGGCCAGGGGGCCGTCGGCAAGCTCTTTGCCGGCGACCACCAGCACGCGGTCGAGCCGTTGGCTATCGGTCAGCCGACGGACGATGAGTTCCAGCAGCGGTCGACTGCCAAACTTGCGGCCGTGCTTGTTGCCGGCCTGACAACCGGGGGAGGGGACAGAAACGATGCCGATCGTCGATATCACGGGCGTGGTCGCTCCTTCGGTCACGTGAGCCCAAATTCGTGGTGTCGAGGCACGAGGCGCCACCACGAAGAGGTTGCCAATAAGCCTGGGTTTTTTGGCAGCCTCTGAATTTCCTTGGCTTGAGGGCGAGTCTAACACCCGCTTTGCGCGAGGGTCAATACTGAGACTGATTTGCGGCGCGGGCTGGCGCGCCTGCAGGCGGGCGAACGGCCGCACCGCAAGTGAAAAGTTAAGGACAATTCGCCTTTCAACGTCGGCGGGCTGTCGCTAGAATCCCGCCCTCGCAGGCCGCCTGGAGGGCGGCAGCGAAGAGTTGGGGGTACGGGCGCAAGACTGCACGGAGGCGGTCGAACGCCGAAGCACGAAACCGCGTGTCTGCTCTCCGCAGCCACGCCGGTCGAACCGGGTCGATCAAGGCATGGAGGCCGAACGTGGATAAGCTGCTGGTGACGGGTGTGGACGGCTTGGTTGGGGCAAATTTTGCCTCGGCCTTGGTCGAGCGGTGTGAGGTCATCGGAATTGCGGGGCACGCCGCCGGACCCGAAGGGTGCCGCATGCTCCAGTGCGATCCCTATTGCCCACG
Source organism: Pirellulales bacterium (assembly GCA_035550375.1). Lineage (GTDB taxonomy): Bacteria > Planctomycetota > Planctomycetia > Pirellulales > JAICIG01 > DASSFG01. Next base: position 34,710 of record DASZPH010000008.1, read on the forward strand.
CGATGTGGCCTCCGTCGTCGCGGCCGAAGCCCCCCGCTACATCGTTCACTGCGGTCCGCTGTCACGGTCCAATTGGGATCTGGCCGACATGACGCCTCCCGACGCCGATCGCGAAGCCGAACTTGCCGCTGGCATCGTGGCGGCCGGCCAGCGCGCGGGAGCACGTTCGGCCGTGATTCTCACCGATGCCGTCTTCGCCGGTCCGCGACTCTTTCACACGGAAGCTTCGCCGCCGCAGGCCAACAACCCACTGGCTGACGCGGCCCGTACGCTGGAAATGGCGCTCATCGAATGCAATACGCTTCTCGTTCGCACGCATGCCTACGGCTGGAGTCCCCCGGGCGCCTCGGCAAGCTATGCCCAGAGAATGTGGCAACTGCTGTCGCAGGGCGAGACGTGTGAAGTCGACGCGGAACGTCACGCCACGCCGATTCTGGCCAGCGACCTGGCCGGCCTGGTGTACCTGGCGCTCGAAAAGAAGCTGACCGGACTTCTTCACCTAACCGGAGCCGAGCGGACCAGCCCGTTCCGATTCGCCGCCGAACTGGCGCTGGCCGCCGGGTTTGCCGGCCGACATGTGCGGGTGGCCAAGGATGTCGCTCCGCGACGGCCCAATGTCGACGAAACGTCGCTCAACACCTACCGCGCTCGCCGCGAACTGGAGACTCCTCTTCCCCTGCTGCGAGAGGGTTTGGCCCGGTTCGCCGAACAGGCAGCCAACGGTTTCCGCGACCGTCTGGCCGGGCAGGCCGTGTTGGTCCAATCTCAGGCGGCCTAAGCGTAATAGTAGGCACGCTCCGTCGTGCCGTCGCCGCGCGCCACCCGCCCAAGGCGTAAACGGCACGCGGAGCGTGCCTGCTACATTACGGCAACTCCCTTTCTTCGCGCAGCATCTTGAGCGTCTGCCGGAAGGCATCGACCGTCTGCTCAAGATCGTCGTTGGTGTGCACCGCCGACGTGGGCCCGCCCGGCCAGCTAAAGAGCTCGACGCCGTGAATCATCATGCCTAACCGTAGCTTCATCAAAAGCGATCGGGACGCGGGCGCCTTGAGCACGCGGTAGTCGAACTTGCCGGCGTCGATCTCGGCGGCCGTCACCGGCCTGCCCTCCGGGTTGGTGAACACGTGAAAGCCGGAGAAACTGCCGTACACCGCCCATGTGAGCCGTTCGTCGCGCAGGACCCGATTCATCTCCTCGCGCAGCCGCGCTGCGTAGTCGTTTGCCCGCTGGCAGACGTCGGTTTCCGCCACGATTCGCAAGGTCGTCGTGCCGGCCACCGCCGAAAGAGGATTGGCGTTAAAGGTTCCCTGGTGGGGCACTTTTTCGCGGCCGGCGGCCGCTGTCTGACCGAGGTCGAGAAGCCCCAGAATCTCCTTGCGCCCCGCGACCGCTCCACCCGGCAGTCCACCGGCAAGAATTTTGGCCAGCGTCGTCAGGTCGGGACGGATGCCGTAAACGCCTTGCGCGCCGCCGGGCGAACAGCGAAAGCCGCTGATCACCTCGTCGAAGATCAAAAGGGCGCCGCGCTGAGCGGTCGCTTCGCGAAGGGCATGCAAGAAGTCTGGCAGCACGGGCACCTGGCCCCAACTTGCTCCCGTCGGTTCGATGATGGCCGCGGCGATGTCGTCGTGGCTGTCGAGCACGGCCCGCGTTGCCGCGATGTCGCCGGCCGGAGCGAGGACCACGTTCACCGCCACCTCGCCCAGCACGCCGGGCGTAGGCGTGCCGTCGAAATGCGACGATACGCCGAAGGCGACGTGGTCGTGCCAGCCGTGAAAGTGTCCGAGGAACCGAATGATTTTGGGCCGGCCGGTGAAGGCCCTCGCCAGCCGCATGGCCATCATCGTGGCCTCGGTGCCCGAACTGGTGAATCGCACCCACTCGGCCGAAGGCATCAGGCGCTGCACGCTTCGACCCCACTGGAGTTCCTCTTCGTGGCAAGAGCCGAAATGCGTGCCGCGCGCGAGCTGTTTCGTCACGGCTTCGACCACCTGCGGATGGTTGTGGCCGAGAAGCAGTGCTCCGTGCCCGCCCGTGTAGTCGACGTATTCGTTGCCGTCGACGTCCCACTTCCGCGAGCCGGCGGCCCGTTCTACATAGATCGGATAGGGATCGAGGATGCGGCCGTCGTGCGTGACGCCTCCGGGAAAAACTTCGGCCGCCTGCTGCGCCAGCCGGGCTGAATTCGGTGTGCGTCGCCGGTAGGCTTCAATGATCGACATATTCGGGCTGCGGTGGTATCGGTTATTGACAGAAGGCGTTGCCCGCCGCCCATCGTATGCGGCGACAACTGGCGTTAGCAATGGTATGCAACTGCGGGTTCACCTGCCTATAGGGTGATGCCGGGATTCTAGTACTACAGCGCCTTTTTAATTGATCTTTTACGCTGGCCTGTGGGTCGGGTACAAGAGCAGTCCACGGTACTTGCGGCAGGTGTTGCTCTTTTGCTTGCATGGAGGTAGAGCATGGATGCTCGTGCACTGCGTCGGT
>DASZPH010000009.1:0-26650 GCA_035550375.1 Pirellulales bacterium
GGCTTGCAGTATTGGACGGGTCAGCTCGATTCGGGCACCTTGACGCCGACGCAGGTGGTGAACGGCTTCGAGTACAGCCCGGAGAATTTCCAGAACCTGGTGACCGGTTTCTTCAACCTGTACCTGGGACGCAATCCGACGTCGAGCGAACTGGCCAGCTACGTGGCGCAGTTCGAGCAGGGGGCGACGGACGCGGCGATCCAGATCGAGATCATCGACCTGCCCGAATACCGCAACAGCCCGCCGCCGCCTGCCTCCGGCGGCGTCCGGCAGCTCAGTTAGCCGCGCGGCAATTAGCCAGATCGTCGGGGAGAAAGCCGGGTACGACCGCCGCCGTACTTGTCGGTCGATAGTCGGTTGACCGATATGGCCGACGCGGGATAAAAGTCGGCGCGGCGGCTCTGCATCGCCATCAAGCGATTCGACGCGCGAGGCACTCCACGGACCGCCGTTCGCTGACCCGCGAGTCCCTCAGAGACGGTAGCCTGCGGAGAATAGCTCATTTTTTCCTTGCGTCCTTTGTTGTTTCTAATGACAATCACGATGCGTTAACACACAGCGCGCCATGCGAGCGCGCATCAACATAAACATTCCAGGCAAGGGGATGATTATGGGCCAGTGGTGGAGTTGGCGCGGCGCGCGCGGTGCGCGCCGTTCGCCGGCGTTTTCCAAGCGTTCCGTTCGCGGAGTCGAGTCGAGTGAGAAGGGGCGAGGGCATCAAAGGGATCGGGCGGCGCGGCTCGAGCAGGTTGAGTCGCGGCTGCTGTTAACCAGCGGCCCGCAGCTCATCAGCATCATTCCCAATGACGGCAGCTTGCTGTTGCCGAACGACACGCTGCAAACCGCGCCCACGCAGCTCACGTTTCGCTTCCTGCTTCAGGCGGGCGAAACCCTCAACCCGCATACCCTCGGCGGCATCGAATTGACCGCCAGCGGCGGCGATGGCGTCTTTGACGCGAACGATCGCGCGGCGGGCTACGCGGGCAATGACGTGGCGATCACGCCCGGCTACGTCGGCATCGACCCCGCGCAGCCCAATCAGGTGCTGCTGAGCTTCAGCTCGCCGCTTCCAGCCGACATGTATCAGATCACGATCGTGGGCGGCAGCAAGGGCGAAAGCAACGCCCTGACCGACAACGGTTCGCCGGCCCTCCGCTTCAACGGCGGACTGGACTATACGCAGTACTTTCAGCTCTCGACCGGCCCGCAGGTGCTCTCCGTGGTGCCCCAACCGGTGACGCGCGACCAAAACGGCAATCTGGTGGCCGATGAAAACGAAGTCGACGTCTATTTCAGCGGACCGGTGCAGACCCAGCCCGGCGATCCCACGCACCTCAATGCGCAGCAGTTTGAGCTGATCTACACGAACAACACGGCGACAACCGCCGACGACACGCTCTATTATCCCGCCACGGTCGTCTACGACGCTCTGAACAACGAGGCAAGGCTCCTGTTCGCCAGCAACCTCGACACGCTGGGCGCTGGCGCCTTCCGTCTGCGCGTGGGCAACACGGCCGTGCCGTTGCCGCCGCCGCAAGGCACGGTGCCCGAACCGGGCGCCGCGCAGGGCTACACCGGGGGCAATTCGGGCACGTTTTCCGGCGCGGACGACGCGGGCACCTTGGGCTCGCAAACGCAGGTCTTCCAGAACTCGCTCAACGCCGATTTTTCGGACATGACCGGGCTCGTGTTCCCCGGCGGCCTGGTCGACCCGGGCCATCGCGACATTCCGCTCAGCAACGAAAACCACGTAGGCGGCACGACGGCGGGCTCCGCCACCACGTTCAGATACGGCTTCCCCACCATCTACGGGCACGACCCAACCACCGGCCAGTCGCTGTTCAACCAGATCACGGCCAACCAGGAGCAGACGGTCCGCGAGATCTTCCAGCTCTACAGCTACTACACCGGGCTGGACTTCAAAGAAGTCACGGGTGGGGGCGCAGGCGACATCAACGTCGCCGTGGGCGATCCGCGCGCCGTGGACCCGCAGATACCGCCGAGCGCCGTCGGGGGGATCGAAGGGAACGGCCTGGCCGTCATTAACGGCAGCATCAACTGGGGCGCGAGCCTGTACGGCAGCGCCTTCATGGGCACGGCGATGCACGAAATCGGCCACGCCCTGGGCCTGCCCCACGACGACGACGGTCCACCCGACACCGTGATGAACGGCGGCTCCGAGTCGCTCTCGGCCACGTCAGGCACGCAGGGCCTTTTCCCCGGTCTGGCGGACATCACCAACCTGCAGTTCACCTACGAGCCAACCAGCAATCAGATCGACCTCTACAAGTTCAAGGTCGACCAGGCGGGCACGCTCAACGCCGAGACCCTGGCGCAGCGGTTGCCGACGGTCAGCCAGCTCAACACGCTGCTGACCATCTACGAAGAGTTCAACGATCTGAACTTGCCCGCCAGCACCTCGCAGGTGCATGGCGGCGACACCTTCACCATCACCGACAACACCGGCAAGAGCCGCACCTTCGAGTTCGTAAACTCCGCCCTCGCCGCGCCGACGCAAACGGCGCCAACCGTGAATCTCAGCGGCGGCAGCCTCGCCGCCGGCACGTACTACTACGTCGTCACGGCGCAAACTGCCAACGGCGAAACGGTGTCGAGCAACGAGCAGGTGGTGAGCGTCGGGGCGGGAGGCAGGGTCACCCTTAACTGGCAGGCCCCGTCCGGCGTCACCGTGACCGGCTACAACATCTACCGCGGTACCGCGTCGAGCGGAGAGACCACGCTCGTGGCACAGGTCGGCAGCGGGGCCGCAAGCTTCACCGACACGGGCGGGTCGCTCGGCCCGCGAATGGTGCCCGTCACCTACTCCACCTCCAGCACGCAGCAGGCGCTGGCGGTGAACATCGTCACCGCGGTGGAAAGCCAGGGGCTCAACGTCACGCCCACCATTGGCGTCGGCGACGTGCAGTTGGCCGGACCGATCATGGTTACCGCCAACGGTACCACGGTCACCACGTCGGTCGACCGCCAGATCATCGCCCGCAACGACGATTATTACGGCACCGACTCGTTCGCCAGTCTTTCGGTCGATCCCGGCATCTACTACGCGGCGGTGACGGCCAGCGGCAACGGCCAGTTCGACCCGAGTGTGGCCAACACGGGCTGGGGCGGCAACACGTCCGGCAATTACAACCTGTTGCTCAATTTTCAGCCGTCGGCAAGCCAGCCGCTGACCGATCCGGGGCTGTCGCTCTATGTTCCCGCCAGCGGCGCCAGCGCGATTCCCTCGTCGGCCAACAGCACCGCGTACAGTATCACGATCACCGACAACACGGCCTCAACCGGGCAGGTCACCCTCAACGCGGTGCTGCCGGCCGCGGGTGGCTCGCTCACGCCGAACGTCTATTACTACGAGGTTACCGCCGTCAGCACGAGCGGCTATGAGACGGTGGCCAGCAACGAACGGTCGGCCACGGCAACGTCGGCCGATGGCACGCTCGTTTTGAATTGGACCGCCAGCGGCCTGGCGAATCTCGCCCACTACAATGTCTATCGCAGCACGAGTTCGGGCAACGAAATGCTGGTAGCTACCGTGGCGGCCGGCACCACGACGTTCACTGACGACGGCACCGTGGCGCCGCCCAAACTGGTCGCGATCGCCCCGGGCAGCGGCGGCTCGCTGGCGGCCGGCACCTACTATTACGTCGTCACCGCGGTCGGACCCAACGGCGAGCAGACGTTGGCCAGCAACGAGATGTCGGCCACGGCGGCCGCCAACGGCATTCTCACGCTCAACTGGACGGCCAGCCCGCTTGTCGGCCTGACCGGCTACGACATCTACCGCGGCACCGCCGGCGGCGCCGAAAACGTGCTCCTGGCCACCTTGCCCGCGGCCCAGACAAGCTACAGCGACGGTAACGGCTCTGTTTTGTCGGGTGGCCAACCCACCCTGGCCGACGTGACGTCGTCGAGCGGCGGTAGCCTGGCTGCCGGAACCTACTACTACGTGGTGACGGCCGTCGATTCCAGCGGCAACCAGACCATTGCCAGCAATCAGGAGGCGGCCAATGCCACCCCAGGCAGCGGCACCCTGAATCTTACCTGGACCCCCAGCAGCCTGAGCAACCTGGCCGGCTACAACGTCTATCGCGGCACCTCGTCGGGCGGCGAGACGCTGCTGGCGAGCGTCTCCGCCAATATCACCGCCTTCGCCGACAACGGGTCGATTACCCCCAGGGCACAGGTGCCGAAGTTCGCCGTGTATCCACCGGTGGGCATCGCCACCCCGGGGACGAGCGCCACCCGTACCGAAACGATCTCCTTCTACAACGGCAGCTCTGCCCCGAATCCCTCGCGCGGCAACATCCCGGTCCAGTTGACCGGGAGCGAGAATCAACAGCAGCTCACCACCAAGCTGCTGGCCGCCTTGCAGGCCGCCGTGACCGACGGCGGATTTCCCACGATCAATTATCTGCTGACCGACATCGGCAACGGCCGGATCGAGGTCGGCGGGACGCAACCCCAGGTCGGCGGACCGAGCGGAACGGCGATCGCGGTCGATCCGAGCGGACAAGGATCGCTGGCCGGAACGCCGATCGTGCTCTGGGGGACGCTCACCCGCGACTCGCTGGTGGGCAACTCCGGCGCGGGCGGCACGGGCGCATACAACATCTGGTTTAACGTCGGCCCGACGGTGTTCGTCGATAAGGCGGCCACGGCGGCCCAGCAGTCGGCCGACGTCAGCACCTCGACCGGCGGCATCGCCGGCCCACTCTATACCACGCTCAACGCGGCCCTCGAAGATCCCGGCGTCGTCAATGCGGCTGCCGACGGACAAGAGGTGAACGTGCGCGTCGAGTCCAACGCCCATGCCACGCTGGCGATCGCCGACGGGGCGACGGGCATCGCCGCCCGGCAGACCTTCCAGGTGACGGCCGGGCTGTTCGCGGGCACGTTTGAGTTCACGACCACGGCGCTGAATCCGACCGACAGGTTCGGCAACCCCTTGCAGCCGGGAAGCATCCTATCCGACGGTAATTTCGCCGTCGTCATTCCCTCGGGCGCGCCCTCCGCCGCCACGATCACCTTGGCCATTGAGACCGCGCTGAAGCAGGCCGTTCTCGTGCTGCCGACAGGACGCCAGGTGACGCTTACGTCGCCCGACGGCGGCGACGCCAGCGTCGCCGACGGCGGCACCGACAACAACTACAACTACGTCTATCTGTACCAGGGCGAGCAGGCAGTCACGGTTACTGCCCAAACAACTCCCTTCAGCAAGCTGATCAGCGGAGTGCCGCAGCCCACGATCAACAACAACAACGCCGACTACCTGGTGGGCACCGATCAGTTCGGCAATCTTTTGCCCGACGATTCGCCGTCGAACTCGATTCTTCAGATGCCCGCCAACACGGTGCTGATGGTCGATGCCGGCGCGGTCTTCAAGCTGCGACAGGCGAACATCGAAGTGGGCAGCTCGGCGGTGAACATCAACGACAGCCAAAGCGCCTTGCAGGTGCTTGGCATTCCGGGCGAGCAGGCCATCTTCACGTCGTACGACGACGACACGCCGTCGCTTGGCGCGCCCCAGATTCACCCCGGCGTGACCGTCAAGGCGGGCGACTGGGGCGGCCTGGCGTTCAACGGCGACAGCGATTTACCCACGCTGGGCATTTTCTTGAACAGCGTCAACGAGGCCACGATCGACTACGGCGGCGGTCGGGTGGTTGTCAACGGCGTGGCCAACAACTACGACTCCGTCTATCTCAGCACGTCGCGACCCGAGATCGCCAACAACCTGATCATCAACGGCGCGGGCGCCGCCGTATCGGGCAACCCCGACAGTTTCGAAAGCTCCACCTACACCGGCAACCTGACGATCGCCGTCAGCAGCATGCCCACCCCGGGGCAAATGTTCAAAGTCGGGCCAGTCACGTTCGAGTTCGTCGGCATCGGCACTTCTCTCAACCCCGGCGACGACCCGATCTCGCTCATCGGGCTGACTACAACCGGCCAGGTGGCCACGGCCATCAAGGCGGCCATCAATCAATACGTCCTCGCCACGACGAATCCCAGCGGCGAAACGACGCTGGTCGATCAGGCCGAGGTGGTCGGAACCGTGGTGACGCTCCCCTCCGACATTCCCAGCCAAGGGGTCAGCGGCCCGTCGGGTTTGCCGCCGCTGGCCTATACGGCCCATTCCTACGCCACCGACTACCAACGCTTCGGACCCGACATTCACGGCAACCTCCTTTCGACGGGCGCCAAAACAAGCGCGCCGGTCGCCGTCAACAATCCCAACGATGCCTCTCAGCAGCTTGGGGTTACCTATCTGGGCACCCACCAGGACACGATCAACGGCATCCTGGTGCGCATCGCGACGAACGCCGGGCAGTCGCTCGACACGCTCGACGTTTCGGCCGTGTTCGCCTCGACAGACATCCCCTACGTGCTGCAAGAAAACCTGGTGATCACGGGCAACACCGGCGGCGACCGCGTGGTGAACGGCCAAACCGTGGCTCGCATCGCCGGGCAACTGCTCCTCGAGCCCGGTGTGCTGGTCAAACTGGCGGGCTCGCGCATCGAGGCACAGTCGGGTGCCAACGTCATCGCCGAAGGGACCGGCGCGCAGCCGATCACCTTCACGTCGATCAACGACGTCCGATACGGGGGCGGCGGCACGTTCGACACGGCGAACAGCGGGGCCACCGTTCCGCCCGCGCCAGGCGACTGGGGCGGCTTCTATTTTTGGCCCACCAGCGTCGGCAGCTTCGACCACGTGCAGCTCACCTTCGCGGGCGGTTCGACGGCGATCGAAGGCGGCTTCGCCAACTTTAACGCCATCGAAATCCACCAGGCCAAGGTCCGCATCGCGGACAGCACGCTGGAAGACAACGCCAGCGGCTACGATCCGACGGGCCGCAACGGCCGCAGCAGCGCGCCGAACGGCAACGACGCCGCAACGATCTACGTGCTCGGCGCGCAGCCCGTGATCGTGAACAACGTCATCGAGAACAACGCCGGCGCCGCGATTTCGGTCGACGTGGATGCGCTCGGCACGCAGCAGGTGCCCGACTGGGGACGGGCCACCACGCCGCTGGGCGGATATACCGTCTCCAGCAACAACCTGCCGGCATCGGTCACGCCGGGCGCCAGCGGGCCGCTGGTGCAGCGGTTCAGCCGGCTCGACGGCAACTACGGCCCACTGGTGCGGCTCAACGCCTTAGACAACAACGGCGTCAACGGCATGGTTGTCCGTGGCGGCACGCTTGAGGCCGGCGGCATCTGGGACGACACCGACATCGTCTACGTGGTCGAAGGAACCGTGACGGTGCCCAACTTCCAGAGCGTAGGCGGCCTGCGGCTGGAGTCGAGCCCCACGCAGAGCCTGGTGGTGAAGATGACGCCCGGTGCGGGCTTTGACGCCAGCGGCTCGCCCGACGACGTCAGCGACCGTATCGGCGGTTCGCTACAGATTCTCGGTACGCCGAACCATCCGGTGGTCATCACGTCGTATCGAGACAACACGGTCGGCGCCGGCCAGACGCCCTCCGAGCAGGCCGACAACGAAACCTGGCCCGGCCCCGGCAACTCGCTCACGGTTGGCGGAACGCTCGTGGCATCGAACGGCATCTTCGTCACCCCCCCGTCCGTCAACACGTCTAAACTCGCGCCGCCGGTGCAGACGGCGCCCTCGAGCAACGCCACGGGCGGCACCTTGTCGTCGGGCACCTACTACTACGTCGTAACGGCCGTCGGCCCGAACGGCGAGACCACCGGCAGCAACGAAGAGTCGATCAAGCTGACGCTGACCGGGCCCACGGGAGAAGTAACCGTCAATTGGAACGCGGTGAGCGGCGCCACCGAGTACAAGATTTACCGCGGCACCACGGCCGGCGGCGAAGACGTGCTGGCCGGCACGGCGGGCGGCACGAGTTTTACCGATACCGGAGGCGGGGCCGCTCCCGGCGATTGGAACAGCGTCAAGTTCGACCAGTATTCGAACGACACCAACGTGGCGACGATCGACCAGGCGAGCGCGGGCGCCACGCCAGCCACGGCCCAGTCGCTGGGCCAGCTCGCCCCGAACCCGCAGAGCGGCGACGACAACTCGCGGCTCGGCTTCCAAGTGAACGGCTACCTGGGCTCTCCCAGCGATGTCAATACCTACACCTTCCAAGGCACGGCCGGCACGCAGGTCTTCATCAGCGTGACCAACTCGTCGCCTTCGCTCGATTCGGTGTTGGAGCTGGTCGACGCCAACGGCAACGTGCTGGCCCGTAGCGACAACGCCAACGCTGAGCAGCAAGACGCAATCGATAACGGCGACCCGACTCAATCCGGGCCGCTATTGAACAACGCGCTGCCCGGCAACCTGGCCCAGCCCCTGCAAGATTCCACCACCGGAGTTGCGGGACTCGATGAGTTTACCACGCCTGCGGGCAATCCGATGGGCCTGGAAAACTATTGGTCGACGAACCAGGCGGACGCGGGCTTCCGCGTGACCTTGCCCGGTACGTCGGGCGCGGTCAACAACTACTACGTGCGCGTCTATGCCAAGGGTTCCAGCGCGCCGCCGCCCGCGGCAAACCAGCCCGGCGTAACGATCGCGGCGCCGACGCTCAACCCGCCGGCCGCCCGCCAAACCGGCGGCGGCTTGTTGACCTCGAAGTATTACTACGAGGTGACCGCTACGAACGCCTTCGGCGAAACGGTCGGCAGCAATGAGCAATCGGCGAACGTCATCGGTCCCACCGGCTCGGTCGCGCTGAGCTGGAATGCCGTCAGCGGCGCCGCCGGTTATAAGATCTATCGCAGCACGCAACCCTTCGCCAGCATCACGGGCGGCACCAGCACCGGCCAGTATTACGAACTGGTGGCGGTTCTCAACGGCGGTTCCGTTACGAGTTATACCGACACCGGGGTGAATCTCACCTATCTGCCCGACCGCGCCACGCCCGGCGCCACGAGCCACGGCCTGGCCGGTGGGCAGTATCAGATGCAGATTCGCCTGCAGCAGATGGTCGAGGTAGCCGGCTCGACGGTTCAAAGCGCCGACATTCGCTTTGCCACCAACGGCATCGACGTCGAGGGTCTGCCCGACCATTCGCCGTTGATCGCCAGCACGAGCGCGGGTGCCGGCGTCTCCACCACCACGCCGGCTTCGGGCAATCCCGGAACCGGGGTGCCCGCGCAGAACATCGGCGACGTGATCACGAGCGACAACAGCCAGCTTAACGTCGCCGGCGACCTGCAAACGCAGGACTCGGTGCAGTGGTACACGTTTAACCTGACCTACGCGCAGATCCAGTCGATCGGGGGCTTTTCCGGCGGCGCCAAGACCTGGTCGACCGTGTTCGACGTCGGCTACGCCGACGGCCTGACGCGGCCGAATACGGAGATCGACGTTTACGACTCCAAGGGCAACCTGATCTATGTGGGCCGCGACTCGAACGTCGCCGACCAGCAGCCGCCACCCACCACGACCGGCCTCGGCGGCGATGCGGCCAACTTGAGTCATTCCAGTTTTGGCCAGCTTGATCCGTTCGTCGGTCCGGTGCAGATGGAAGCCGGCAATCCGGGGCAACCTCAGACTTACTACGTGGCGATCCATTCCAACGCCACGCTGCCTGACGCCATCGACGCCACCTTCAACCCCGCGGCTACCGACTTCCAGGTGCGCTTGGAGCCGGTCGATTCAGTCGATCGTGTCGTCGAAGACCATATCGGCACGCAGGGCGGCTCAAGCGGCCAGGACCCCACAACGCTCACGCCCCTGTTCGGCAACTCCCCCTCGACCGTGGGCGCAAAGCCGCTCAACCCGGCCGGCGCCTACACGGTTCCTGCTAACGCCAACGGCATCACCACCGCCGGATATCAGCAACTCGACAGCTATGCCACGCCCTTCAACCTGGCCGACGTGGTGCTGTACGTTACCGCGCCCGATCCCAACGACGGCAACACCACGCACCTCTACACCTACAACCCCTTTACTGGCGAAATCGAGACGGACCAGGGTCGGATCAACGACCAAAGCCTGGGCACCGGCGGCGACAATTTCGGCATGAACGCCATCGCCATGCGCAACGACGGCCAGCTTTACGGCATGGAGACCGGCACTTCCGACAGCAAAGCCACGAACCTCGTCGAGATCAACACCTCGGACCCCACGCAAAGCACCATCGCCGGCAACGCCGCCATCACGACTTACTACTATCCCGGTGGCAACTGGAGCCCGGCCAACGCCGGCGTTCAGTTCGACGCGATGACCTTCGTTCAGAGCCAGGGCAGCAACAACTTCCAAGAGCCGACGGGCACGAGCAATCGTCTCTTGTTCGCCATCGGTCACCGCGATCCTCGGGTGAGCGATACCGGCAACGAGGCGGAAAACTGGAACGGCGCGGGAGTGGGGCCGCAGCCCAACGTGTTGTACGAACTGGACCCCAGCACCGGCAACTCCCACGGGTTTGTGATTCCCAACCCCAAGAACATTCCGGAGAACCCCTTACCGGCCGATCCCACCACGTTCAGCGTCAACCCCCTCATTTTCGTTACTGACGCAACCAGCACGAATGCGGCCAACGACGTCGTCGACAGCACGTGGTGGGGTCCGTCGGTGGAGGGCAATTCCGCGTACCTGCGGCCCGAGTTTGCCGACTCGCCACCGGCGGTCAGCACGGCCGGTGCGGGAGTGTCGCCGCCGTCGCTAGGCGCTCCCGTGGCCGCCACCGGCGGCAATCTGGCCGCCGGTACCTACTATTACGAAGTCACGGCCGTAACCGGCTCGGGCGAAACCGTGGCGAGCAACGAAGGAAAGGCCGTCGTCACGGGGGCCAACGACTCGGTGCAGGTGGCGTTTGGCTACCTGGGCGCAATTCCCGCCGGCGTGACAGGCTACAAGATCTACCGCGGCACCTCGCCCGGCCAGGAAAACGTGCTGGTCGGGACGGTCGGGAATCCTTCCCTTTTTGTCTTTACCGACGACGGCAGCACCTACGTCAACCAACCGCCGAAGCAAGACACGGCCGTCCTTTCGCCCCCCGTGCAGGGTTTTGCGTCGGAGAACACGCTCGCCGGTTCGCTACAGGCGAACATCTACTACTACGAGGTCACGGCCACGATCGCCGGCGGAGAGACGATCGCCAGCAACGAGCAACAGGTGATCACCTCGGCGCCGACGCAAAATGCGCCGGTCGCGGCGGCCACCGGCGGCACGCTGAACGCCAATACCTACTACTACGTCCTTACCGCCATCACCGACGCGGGCGAGACCAGCGCCATCAACGCTCTGGGGCTAAGCAATGAACAGTCGGCAACCGTCACCGGCGCGGGCACCGGCAGCGTGGCCATAAGCTGGAACGCCGAGCCGGGCGCCACGGGGTACAAGATCTACCGGGGCACCCTCTCGGGAGGCGAGAACTTCTTGGTCGGCACGGTCGCGGCGGGAGTCACCTCCTTTACCGACACCGGGGCAGGCGCCACGTCGGCCAAGCCCGGCTTCGGCGCAACGGGCGAGGTCAAGGTTAGTTGGGCGGGGGTACCGGGCGCCACGGCCTACAACGTTTACCGCGGCACATCGCCTGGCGGCGAGACGTTGCTCGCGACGGGTGTGCCAAGTACGAGCTATACGGACACGGGCAGTGCCACCTCGCCGGCCACTCCGCCGACGTACAACAGCGCTGTCCTCTCCTCACCCGGTGGTTTGACCGCCATCGTCAATGCCACGGGCGGAGTGTTCAATACAGGGGGAGGCACGCCACTCAGCGGCGGAAGCTTCCGCTACGTGGTCACGGCCACGACGACTCTTGGCGAAAGTGAGCCGGTTACCGATGTCGAGGTGGACACGGTGGGCAAGAACGGCTCCGTGACTCTGGAGTGGAACCCCGTCGTGGGCGCCACCGGCTACAGGATCTACCGGGCGCAAGAGGGACAAAACAACAAATTCGTCTTTAATTTCATGGTCGGCCAGGTGCCGAGCGGCACCACCAGCTTCACCGACACGGGCAATACGGCCACACGCGTCACGGTGTCGCCCGACCCGGCGCAGTATCCGGGAAGCCAGCCCACGACCTTCGAGATGGACAGTGGGGCGGAAATCGACTTCTACAAAGATCTGAATACCTTCAATACCACGACCAACGTGGGGGGCACGGGCCTGACGGTGGCCAACGGCGGCGGACCGGTGATGGCCACGGCGGCTACTTTCCGCGCCGGCGAAACTTTCCAGTTGCAAGACCCGGTGAACGGCGCCGTGAAGACGTTCTTCTTCCAGAACGAAGGCTCGGCGCTGCCGTTCTTTGCCGGCGACGGCGTCAGCCCCGGCAGTGCCAGCACGATCCACGAGCACGATTACTTCACGCTTTCGGGTAGTAAAGGGACCGCCACATTCGAATTTGTATTTGGCGCCGATCAAGCGTTGCAGCCCGGCGCCATCCCCGTTCAGGTCAGCCCCGGCCAGAACGTGAACGGCGTGATCGGAGACATTCTGAACTCCATCGCCAGGTCCGGCATCGGCGTGACTGCCGCGCAGCCCGAACTGGGCGACAACCGCATCGAGCTGATCGGTCTGGCGGGCAACGGGAATAACTTCGCGAACGCGACCAGCGAATTCCCCTACGGCTTGGCGCCGTCACCCGTGGCCCCCGCCGGCGACGTGGCCATCGATTTCTCCGAAGCCGACCCGATCTATACGCTCCAAGCGGCAATCACCACCGCGGTCGACGGCGCTTTCGCCGGCGACATCATCGCCACGACGAGCAACGAGCTGAGCTACAACGACGCGAAAGGCAACCCCCATGCCTACGGCGCGAGGATGGCCTTCATCGTGAGCGATACGGCCCACCCGGCCCAAGACGGCCTGTCGGTTTTGCCCTCGGCCACGTCCCTCACGGCGGGCATGACCGACCCCTTGACCGACCCCGGCAGCAGCGGGTTGCCGACCGGTTTTACCTACCTGGCGGGCAGCGACAACGGCCCGTCGGCGACGAGCGCCAACGGCTTCGTCGACAACGTGGTCCGCGTGCCCTTCGGCCTCAATGATCCGGCCGATTTCACCGAACTGCCGGCCCCGCTCGGCGCGTCTTTGAACGGCGTTGACCAGGAACTGCTCACCGCCATCAATAAGAGTTTTCCCGGAATGGCCTCGATCGCAGCGAACGACACCTTCACGCAATTCGGCGTGGAACTTGTCGGGTCGCGCGCCGGCGGCGACTCGGTAACCTTGCCCTTCAGCAAGACCGCCGGCGCGGGCGGCAACGGCGGCAACATCACGGGACTGGCCGCGATCGGCCAAAACCTCTATGCCGTAACCGACAAAGGCAGCTTGTACCAGATCAAGTACACGGCGGAGCCAATAGGAAGCTACAATCCGGTGCCCGCCTCGCTGACGTTTATCGCCAACCTCGACGATCCGACGACCGGCCAGCCAATCGCCTTCCACGGCATGACGTCCGGCCCACCGGACGTGGAAAACGGCGCGTACGCCAACGATCTGTTTGCCACCAGCGAGTCGGGCGTACTCTACGCCTTCAACCCCACCAGCGCCGTCAATCCCGCGACTTCGCTGCTGCCGTTGCAGCCTGTGTTTCACGATCCCAACAGCGCCGACGCCAGCCAGCGCCAGGGCTTCATCCAGTTGGCCGCCAGCATCGCGGGCGACGATAGCACGTCGAGCATCTTCGGGCTGTATAGCAACATCAGCCTGGCGTTTTCGACTCTCGACTACAACCTGTGGCACGTCACCAACACGAATCCCGATCCGAACCAGGGGATCCTCACCGCGCCCGACCAGAGCCGTAACGCGGAGTCGCCCAACAAGCCGCCCGCCGGAGGCGACAGCTTCTATTTCGGTCTGCAAAACCCGACCACCTCCCCGCCTGCGAACACCTACCAGGCGGCGCTGCCGCTCGACGCGGCCTACTACTCGACGGCCACCTACAACAACGGCGGCACGCCCTACAACACCTACAACGTGCCGGGTGGCGCTTACGGCTCGCTGACCACGAACAGCTTCAGCCTGTCGGGCTACAACTCGGGCGAGAAGCCCACGCTCTATTTCGACTACTATCTTGACGCCGGTGCGCCGGCTTCCGGCGGGTACTCGCAGAAGAACGGCAACGCGGCCACACCGTTCAGCTCCGCCCGCGTGTTCGTCTCGCCCGACGGCGGCAAGACCTGGCAACTCGTCGCCACCAACGATACGGCCCTTGCCGCGCCCGCCACGGCGGCAGGCCTTGACAACAACACCCAGATGCCCAGCTACATCAGCGCGTCGTCGCAGACCGAACTGGGCACGAAGGCGGCGGATCCCCGCCAGCAGGTCCAACCCCTCTGGGATTCGCTTTCGACCAACACCGGCTGGCGGCAGGCGCGCATCGACCTGAGCAACTACGCCGGCGACGGCAACCTCGAGCTGCGATTCGACTTCAGCACGGCGGGCACCACCTTTAACCCGTCAAGCCCCGGCAACTACGCCGAAGGCCCGCCGGACAAGAACAGCGCCTTGGACGAACTCGCCTACGACAATTCGTTCGGCGTGATGCAGCCGGGGGTGGGGAACTACCCCGGGCAGGCGACCTTGACGGGCGCGGCGGGGAGCAGTTCAAAGCAGCGCGGGCAGGATCTCAGCCACGGGGGCTTCTACGTCGACGACGTCGTCGTCGGCTTCGCCGGCGATGGCGAGATGGTCACTGGCGTCCAGGGAAGCGGGGCGGCCAACACGGGTTACTTCGACGTTCCCACCGACAAGAGCGCCCTGGCGCCCACGCAAGTCCTGACCGGACCTTACGAGTTGGAGATTCGACGGGGCGCGGAGTTCGGGGCTAACCTCAGCGACCTGCTGCCCGATATCGCCCTCTATCAGACATTGAGCATCAACGACCGGTTCGATTCGTCGTTCTCGCTCAACACCGACTTTCGGGAAACGCCGGGCGGCGCCAACTTGACGATTACCCCGGCCTCGGCCACGTTCACCTTCGGTGCAGGCACCACCGACAGCCCCACGCTCATACCCACGACCGACGGCCAGGGCGAGCTGTCGCTGTCGTTCACCGCCCAGATGACGGCCGATCCCAACGTGCCGGTCGCCGCCGGCGGCCTGCCCGGGACGAACCTTGCCAATCCGTCGTCGTTCCTGGTCAGCATCCCGGGCTTGCCGTCCGGCCTGGCCTTTAGCAAAACGATCACCGGCAACGGCGGCACGAACGGCGTTTACGGAAACATTCCGGCCAACGGCCAGCCGCAGGGGCAAAGCGTCAGCGCGCAGTACGTGTTGACCAGCGACCAGATGGCGTATCTCAGCACGCACGGACCCTTTAACGTTACCATCACGCCGGAAACGAACGTCGATACCGACCAGAGCGGCATCGTCTCGGCCTCGGCCACGCTCGACTACATGCCGCTGGCCGAGCACCAGCAATTCATGATCGACGACGGCAAGAACAAGCTCACTTTCGAGTTTGTGCGCACGGGCGATTCGGTCTCGACACCCGGCGACGTCCCCGTCAGCTATAAATCGCCGGCGGGCGGCATCACCTTGGCTAACAGCTTGCCGCTGCAAATGGCCAACGCCATCGTCACCGCGATCAGCAGCGTGTTCAACATCAACACCTTCAACGTTTCCGCGAGTCTGACCGATGGGAGCGACAACAACACGGCCGGCGACGTCGACCTCTTTGGCGCGCAGAACGTCGTCAACGGCGGGCCAATTACCACGCCCGCCGGCACGAGCTACGGCAACAAGAGCCAGAACCACCAGATCAACAGCGCGTACTTCGGACCGGAGACGCCTGAGGTCATCCAGACGATCTTCGGCCCCGTGCCAAATTACGTGCCTGGCCAGCCCTGGAACAGCTTCGTCGTCCGGTACAACGTCGGGCTGACCGACCAGTTCACGCCAAACTTCGGCGACACAACTCCGCCGCAGACGCAGGGCTCGCTGATTCTCTACGGTAACCAGATCAGCAATTCGCTCTCCAACGGCATCCTGGTGGAGTCGAGCGCCCGCGGCGAAGTGCCCGGCGACGGCAACACGAGCTTCCCGCACCAGGGAGCACTGGTCAATACACCGACCCTCAATAGCGACGCGCTGGTGCCCGGCGTCGTGATCATCAATAACCTCGTCTACGGCGTCGTCCAGGGCGCCAACGGCATCACGTTTGCTGGCGATCCCGACAACTCGGGTTCGACGGCCGCCGTGCCCTTCGGACGAATCGCCAACAATACGGTCTACGGCGGCTACAGCAGCACGGACAACAATGGCGACAGCACGCCGGTGGGCGTCGGCATCGACATCACCAACAATGCCAGTCCCACGCTGCTGAACAACATCGTGGCCAGTCTGGCCACCGGCATTCAGGTCGACAATTCGTCGAAGGGCCTTCCCTCGGCACCCGTCTTCGGCGAAGAGCTATTCCAGAACGACACGGTCGTCAGCAACGACGGGCTGGGGAGCTTCGCCATCACGCTCAATCCGGGCGACCCGCTGTTTATCAATCCGACGACGGACCCCGGCACCGCCAATTTCTATTTGAGGGAACTCTCGAAGGCGATCGACAGCTCGATCAGTTCGCTCCAGGATCGCACCCAGATGACGTCGGTTACGAGCCCGCTGGGGATCGCGCCCTCGCCGATCATTGCCCCGTCGGTCGACCTCTACGGCCAGTTGCGCGTTCCCGATCCGAATGTCTCGCCCTTCCCTGGCTTGGGCAACAACGTGTTCATCGACCGGGGGGCTATCGAACGGGTTGACAACCCCAGCGTCGGCCTCAGCGCGGCGCTGTTGAACCCCAACCCCAGCGGTTCGGACAACCTGAGCGCTTTGCCCAACGCGGTGCTGATCCGTGGCGAGAGTCTGTCGGAATTCACCGTCCAGTTCAACGACGGCACCGGGCCCGGCGTGTACAACGCCTCGGTCCTGCAGAACGAGGTCGACGTCGTCAAAGACGGCAAGCTGCTGGTGCCGGGCGTCGATTACTTCTTCGACTATGACAGTAACAACCATGTTCTGCACCTGGTGGCCGCGAGCGGCGTGTGGCTGAACGGCCACCAGTACGACATCTACCTGAGCAACGGCAACAACGGCGGCCAATTCGACCCGTTCAGCCCGTCCACGGCGGCGCCCATCGTCGACCGTGCCGGCAACGATTTGCAGGCGAACGAAACCAGCGGCTATACGCACTTCCGGCTGCTTCTGGCCAACACGGCCAACACGGCCCCGTTAATCGTCATGCCGACCGTCGCCCAGATCGCCCAGGCTTACAACGCGTCGCTGTCGCCGCAGTCGCCCGTACCGACGACCGGTTCGATCTACGAAAACACCTCGGTGACTTTCAGCCGGGCCCAGGGCGACCCGATTACGGTTTACGACGTTGACGCCAACGGCGACAAGGAAACGTTGACGGTTACCGCGAGCACGGGCACCTTCACCCTCTCCGCCGACGGCATCGCCAGCTTGCAGAGCATCAACGCCAGCTATGAGTATCTCGACAGCAGCGGCAAGCCG
Source organism: Pirellulales bacterium (assembly GCA_035550375.1). Classification (GTDB taxonomy): domain Bacteria; phylum Planctomycetota; class Planctomycetia; order Pirellulales; family JAICIG01; genus DASSFG01. The sequence goes on from DASZPH010000009.1 coordinate 17,456, forward strand.
TCTGCCACTCCCACCGGCACGCTGGTGATCGTGGCGCCGCTGGGCGATCCGTTCACCGTGCCGGTCACGCCCGGCATCGACTCGGCGCTCGACGGTCTGACGTTTACTCCCGACGCGAACTACGACAGCACGGCCTACGCGGCGCCGGCGGTCATCACGTTCACCTTGAACGACGACGGCAGCTCCCCGCCGCCTCCGCAGCAGAGCGTCCCCGCCACCGCAAGCTTCAACGTGATCGCCGTAAACGATCCTCCGTCGACGGCCATCAACGGCGTGACGATTACCGCGCCGGGGGTGACGATCGACACGGCTGAAGACGCGCCGGTGGTCTTTTCGGCCCCCCACAACAACCAGATCGCGATCAACGACAGCGACGTGCAGGACCTGACTCTGGCGGCGGGCGACGTGAACCCGGCCGCCATCTTGGGCGTTCTGAAGAATCCGCTCTACGGCGATCTGACGAAGCTGTTCGAGGTGCAAATTAAGGTGGGCACCGCGGCAAACGACGACGTTCCGGCCGTACCGGCGACCGCCGGTAACGTTTTGCTCAGCTCGACGACCGGGCTGTCGTTCCTCAACAGCACCAGCAACGGATCGAGCTTCCTCGATTTCACGGGGACCCTCTCGGCCATCGACTCGGCGATGAGCACGCTCACCTTCGTCGAGAACCCGGAGTTCAGCGGTACGGCGACGTTGACGTTCATCACCAACGACAACGGGAACCTGGGGGTCGGGCCGGCTCCCACCTACTCGCCGGCGCCGCAACCCATGACCGACACGGAAACGATCACCATCAACGTCGCCCAGGACGAAGACGCGCCGGTGATCAATGGCAGTCCGGCGTTGACGTTTGGTTCGATCGAAGAGGACGCGGGGACGACCGGCAATCCGGGCAGCGGTCCGGCCGATCCGTCCCTGAGCGTGGGCAACATGCTCAACAGCGCGGGTTCAGGAGTGGTCCGCTTTCCCGCGGTGGGGATCGAGGCCGGCGCGGCGGCGGGCATCGCCGTGACCACGGCCGACACGACGAACGGCAACTGGTACTATTCACTCGACGGGCTGACTTGGACAGCGTTCCCGACGGTGGCCAATACCAATGCTCTGCTTCTGAGGGGGAGCGACTGGGTCAAGTTCGTCCCCAAGCACGAATACACCGGGCCAGCGACGATCTCGTTCGTGGCTTGGGACGGCACCGTCGACGCCTACACCAGCGCCCAGAATGGGAGCGTTCCCACTGTCGACGTGCACGGCACTACGGTCGATCTGACGGTGCGAGGCTCCGGGCAAAGCTGGCCGTTCAGCACTTCGTCGGCCACGGCGACGCTCACGGTCGAACCCGGTGACGACGCGCCTAGGCTCACGACCCCCGGCATCACGCTACCGTCGATTCCGGAAAACATCAGCCCGGCGGCTGACACGGGCGTCCAGATCAAGTCGTCTCCCATCGGCGCCGCCGTGACGATCTTCACTCAAGCGGAGGGAGGAAAGCTCGGCATCGCAGTCACCGGCATCACCCAGGCGAACAACGGCGCCTGGCAGTGGTCGGCCGACGGACAGAACTGGAATGTCATCCCCTCCACCACCAGCCGATCCGCCGCCTTGTTGCTGGACGGCAGCGACTGGGTGCGCTTCCTGCCGAACCCGGAATTCAGCGATCCCGTCGTCGGGGCGGCGCCCACGCTGACCTTCGCGGGCTGGGACGAAACGTGGGACGTGATTACCGGAAGTGCCGACGCCATTGGGACGATTGTCGACTTGTCGGCCGTGGCCAGCGATCCGGCGGGCTCGTTGCCCTTCAGCGAATCGTCGCCTGGTACGCTGCCGATTCAATTGGCGACGGTGCAGTTCCCGGTTTCGGCCGCCATGGACGCGCCGTCGCTCACGTCGACGAGCATCACGCTGCCGTCCATTCAAGAGAACAGCGGCAGCGGCGGCAACGAGCCGGCCGACGGCGGCTTCCAGATTTCCAGCGCGGCCAACGGGCTGGCAGGCTATATCAAGCTGAACGCGGCCGACGCCAAACTCGGTATCGCGGTGACCGGGGCGGACGACACCAACGGCCAGTGGCAATGGTCGACCGACGGCACGAACTGGCAGGCCGTCTCCACGTCGAGCAGCAGCGTTGTTGTGCCTACTTTGGCAAGCGCGCTGCTGTTGGACGGCCGCGACTGGCTGCGTTTCCTGCCTACCCCGGAATTCAACCAGGCCGTGGGTACGAACCCCACGATCTCGTTCGCCGCTTGGGATGAAACACCCGACGCACTCAATCCAGACGGCGCCACCGACCTCGCCTCGACGCCCTCGACGCCCTCGATCGTCGATTTGAGCAAGGCCACCCTCCAGGGCGACCCAGGCGGCTCGCTTCCCTTCAGCGAATCGCCGACCACGCACGTGCCGATCCAGACCGCCACGGCCACGCAGCCGGTAACAGCGGCCCTCGATGCGCCGTCGCTCTCCTCGACGGCGATCACCCTGTCGTCGATTCCCGAAGACATCGGCGGCGGCGGCAGCCAGCCGGCCGACAACGGCTTCCAGATTTCGAGCACGACGAGCGGGCTGGCAAGCTACGTCAGGCTTCACGCCATCGACGCAAAACTGGGCATCGCCATCACGAGCGTCGACAATTCGCACGGTCTCTGGCAGTGGTCGACCGACGACGTGAGTTGGAACACGATCGCTTCCGCCAGCATGTCGGCGGCGCTGTTGCTCGACGGGAACGACTGGCTGCGTTTCCTGCCCAACCCTGAGTTCAGCACGGCCGTAGGCCCGGCGCCGACTTTCTCGTTCGCCGCCTGGGATAAAACGCCCGACGCACTCGTCGGCGGTGCGGTCGATCCGGCCTCGACGCCCGGCAGCCTCTCGATCGTCGACCTGACCAAGGCGACGAGCGATCCCGGCGGCACCTTGCCCTTCAGCGAATCGTCGCCCGGCCATCTGCCCATTCAGACGGCGACTGTGACGCTGCCGGTGACACCCGGGCTGGACGCACCCTCGCTCACCTCGACCAGCGTCACGCTGACCTCGATTCCGGAAAACATCGGTGGCGGAGGCGACGAGCCCGCCGACAACGGCTTCCAGATATCCAACGCTACCGCCGGCTTAGCAAGCTTCATCAAGCTCAACGACGTCAACGCCAGGCTGGGCATCGCCGTTACGGCGGTGGACAACTCCCACGGTCTCTGGCAATGGTCGACCGACGACTCGACCTGGAACACGATCGCCTCAACCACCAGTAGGTCGGCGGCACTCTTGCTCGACGGCAGCGACTGGCTGCGGTTTCTACCGAACCCGGAATTCAGCGACGCGGTGGGTGCGGCGCCGACTTTCTCGTTTGCCGCCTGGGATGAAACGCCCGACGCCCTGATTGGCGGGGCGGTTGATGCCGCCTCGACGCCGACCAGCCTCTCGGTCGTCGACCTGACCAAGGCGACGAGCGATCCCGGCGGCACCCTGCCGTTCAGCGAATCGCCGGTGGTCCATCTGCCGATCCAGACGGCGACCGTCACGCTGCCGGTGACGCCCGCATTGGACGCCCCTTCTCTGACTCAGACGAGCATCACGCTGACCTCGATTCCCGAAGACATCGGCAGCGGAGGCAAAGAACCCCCCGATAATGGCTTCCAGATTTCCAGCTCGACCAGCGGACTGGCGAACTACGTGAAGCTGAACGCCTTGAACGCCAGCCTGGGCATCGCGGTGACCGGTGTGGACGACAGGCACGGCACATGGCAGTGGTCAACGGACGACACGAACTGGAACACGATCCCCTCGACGGCCAGCATGAGCGCGGCCTTGCTCCTGGACGGGAGCGACTGGCTGCGGTTTCTGCCGAACCCCGAGTTCAGTGATGCGGTGGGTGCGGCGCCGACCTTCTCGTTTGCCGCCTGGGACGAAACGCCCGACGCCCTCATCGGCGGCGCCGTCGACCCGGCTTCGACTCCCTCAAATCCGTCGATCGTCGACCTCACCGCGTCTGCGGGTGATCCGGGCGGAACCTTGCCGTTCAGCGAGTCGCCCGTGGGGACGTTGCCCATTCAGACCGCCACCGTGACGCTTCCGGTCACGCCCGGCATGGACGCCCCCTCGCTGACCCAGACGAGCATCACCCTATCGTCGATCCCCGAAGACGCCGGCAGCGGCGGCAACGAGCCGCCCGACAACGGATTCCAGATATCGAATTCCGCCAGTGGATTGGCAAGCTTCGTCAAGCTCGTCGACGTGAACGCCAAGCTGGGGATCGCCATCACGGGTGTCGACAATTCCCACGGTCTCTGGCAGTGGTCCACGGACGACAAGAGTTGGAACACGATCGCCTCGACAACCAGCAGGGGCGCGGCCTTGCTCTTGGACGGGGGCGACTGGCTGCGGTTTCTGCCGAACCCCGAGTTTAGTGATGCGGTGGGGGCGGCGCCGACCTTCTCGTTTGTCGCTTGGGATCAAACGCCCGATGCGATTATCGGCGGGGCGGTCGATCCGGTCTCGACGCCCGGCAACCTCTCGACCGCAAACTTGACCCTCGCCGCGGCGGACCCGGGGGGCACGCTCCCCTTCAGCGAGTCGCCAGTAGGGACGCTTCCGCTGCAAACGGCGACGGTGACGGTGCACGTTACGCCGGCCTTGGATGCGCCGAAGCTGACCAGCACCAGCATTACCCTGGCGTCGATTCCGGAAAACGCCGGAGGCGGCGGCAGTCAGCCGCCCGACAACGGCTTCCGGATTTCGGATCCGACGAACGGGTTGGCCGCCTATATCACGCTCCGGGCTCCCGACGCGAAGCTGGGTATCGCCGTCACCGGCGTCGACGAATCCAACGGCCTCTGGCAGTGGTCGACCGACGACAAGAGTTGGACGAACATCCCCTCAACGACCAGCATGTCGGCTGCGCTGCTCCTGGATGGCAGCGACTGGCTGCGGTTTCTGCCGAATCCGGAGTTCAACGACCTCGTCGCTGCCACCCCCACGATTCACTTCGCCGCCTGGGACGAGACGACCGACGTGATCACGGGCGTCGCCGACAGTCCGTCCACGCCGCTCAACCCGACGCTCGTCGACCTGACGAAGGCCACGAGCGACCCGGGCGGCAGCCTGCCCTTCAGCGAATCGCCCGTGGGAACCGTCCCCGTCCAAACCGCAACGGTCACGCTGCCGGTCACCCCCGCCTTGGATGCGCCACGGTTGACGACCCCGGCCATCACGCTGGCGGCTATTCCCGAGGACGCCGGTAGCGGCGGCGGAGAACCGGCCGACAATGGTTTCCAGATTTCGAACTCGGCCAAGGGACTGGCTGCCGACATCACGCTCACCGCGCCCGACGCCAGGCTGGGCATCGCCGTTACCCGGGTCGACGATTCCAACGGCGTCTGGCAATGGTCGACGGACGGCACGAACTGGAACACGATCGCCTCGACGACGAGCACGGCCACGGCGCTCTTGTTGGACGGCAGCGATTGGCTTCGCTTCCTGCCGAACGAGGAATTCAACGACAACATCGGTCCCGCTCCGTCGATCAGTTTCGCCGCTTGGGATGAGACCTGGGACTCGCTCACCGGCCGCGTCGACTTGCCTTCCACCCCGACGAGCCCGACGATCGTCAACCTGGCCGCTGCAACCCGCGACCCCGGCGGAACGCTGCCCTTCAGCGAGTCGCCCGCCGGTACGCTTCCGATTCAAACGGCGACCGCCAGCGTGGTCGTTACCCCGGCCAACGACGCCCCGACGCTGAACACGACGCCAGCGGTGCATTTTGCGTCGGTGCTCGAGGATACCAGGTCGGAGCCAGGGTCGTCGGTGCTGGCGATGCTCACTTCGGGCGGTACGAACGTGATCAGCCTGAAGGCTGTCGGCGCGAAACTGGGGATCGCGGTGACCGGCGTGACGCAAACGGCCAACGGCACCTGGCAGGTCTCGTTCGACAACGGCCAAACCTGGCCGCTGACGATCGACCCCGCGACCGCTCCCACCAAGGCGTTGCTGCTCGACGCCAGCGCCTGGGTGCGGTTCGTTCCCAATCCCAATTTCAGCGGCGACGATGCCGGACACGGCGCGGCCCCCGCGTTGAGCTTCGTCGCCTGGGACCAGACGTTCGACTCCTTCACCCTCATGGACGACCCCCCGTCCACCGCGTCGAAGCTGTCGACGGTCGACCTCACTCAGGTCAACTACCTCAGCGGCTCGGCTCCTTTCAGCAGCTACGTCACCCCCGCCACGGCCAAGCTCGACGTGCTCTTCGTGAACGATCGGCCGATCTTTGTCGTTGGCGGCAGCCCGCCGGCCGTGAACGAGGATTCGGGGCTGGTCACGGTCGCGGGTTTCGCCACGGTAAGTCCATCCCAACTGATTCCGCCGGAGGCGAACGAGGCCAATCAGACGATCACCTCGCACATCCTCAGCGACAGCAACGCGGCGCTGTTCGCGGTCGCGCCGGCCGTGGACGGCAACGGCACGCTGACCTACACGCTCAATCCCAACGTGAGCGGCACGGCCCAGATCACCATGGACTTGCAGGACAACGGCGGCACGGCAAATGGCGGACTGGACACGTCGACCTCGCAGACGTTCACGATCACCGTGAACTTCGTGAACGACGCGCCCAGCTTCACGATTCCCAACAGCGCGATTTCCGCGAATGAGGATTCGCCGCCGCAAACCCTGCTCAGCTTTGCCTCGAATGTCAGTCCTTCGGAAGTGTACCCGACCGAGGCCAACGAATCCCGGCAGAAGGTGCATTTCAACATCCTGGGCGACACCAATCCCGGCTTGTTCGCCGCGAGCGGACTGCCGGTCATCAACCCGGCCGGCACACTGACTTACGCCTTCGCACCCAACGTCAGCGGCACGGCGCAGATTACGATCGACTTGCAGGACGACGGCGGTACGGCCAACGGCGGGCAAGATACCTCGGCCACGCAAACGTTCACGATCACCGCCAACTTCGTCAACGACGCGCCGAGCTTTACCGTTCCGAGTAAGGCCATTTCGGCCAACGAGGATTCGTCGGCTCAGACTGTGACGGGCTTTGCCACCAGCATCAGTCCCTCGGACCAATACCCGCCGGAGGCCAACGAAGCCGGGCAAACAGTTCACTTCAACATTCTGGCCGATACCAATCCGGCCCTGTTCTCGGCGCTGCCCGCGATCGCGGTCAACGGCGACGGCACGGCCACGCTCACTTACGCCTTTGCACCGAACATGAGCGGCACGGCGCAGATCACCGTCGACTTGCAGGACAACGGCGGCACGGCCAACGGCGGCACCGACACGTCGGCAGTGCAGATCTTCACGATCACGGCCAACTTCGTGAACGACGCTCCCAGCTTCGTTATTCCCAGTCCCACCGTTTCGTCGAGCGAGAACGCGGGCGCGCAGTTGGTTGAAGACTTCACCACAAAGCTCAGCCCGTCACAGAGTTACCCGGCCGAGGCGAACGAGGCGAACCAGAAGATACACTTCAACCTCATCGGCGACACCGATCCTGGCTTGTTCTCCGTCGCGCCGACGATCGACACGGTCGGCGACTTGACCTACACGCTGGCCGCCAACCAGAGCGGCATCGCCACCATCACGGTCGATTTGCAGGACGACGGCGGCACGGCCAACGGCGGGCAAGACACCTCGCCATCCCAGACGTTTACCATCAGTGCCGGTTTCGTAAACAGCCCGCCGAGCTTTACGGTTCCCCAAAAGACCATTTCGGTGAATGAGAATTCCCCGTCGCAGACGGTGACGGGCTTTGTCACCAACATTAGCCCCGCGCCGGTCAATCCACCGCCGGCAAACCAGGCGGGCGAAACCGTCAGTTTCACAGCCACGGTCACGCAAGACAGCAGCAAGTCGGGCACCGGCGTGCCGCTGTTCTTGATACCGCCGGCGATCGCCGCCGATGGCACGCTGACGTATACGCTTAACCCGAACGTAAGCGGCACGGCGACCGTCAGCGTCGTGGCGATGAACAACGGCGGGACGGCCAACGGCGGCAAGGATACTTCCGCCGCCCAGACCTTCACGATCATTGTGAACTTCGTCAACCAGCCGCCGAGCTTCGTCATCGCTGGCGACCCGCCCACCGTGAACGAGTTCGATCTGCAGGTCGATCCGCCCGGAACGACTGGAGCGCATTCGGTAGCGAACTTTACCACGGACATCAGTCCCGCGCCTGCGGCTCCGCCTCCGGCGAACGAAGTGGGTCAGACTGTCCACTTCAACCTGGTTGGCGACAGCAATCCGAACCTGTTTGCCGTACCACCGGCCTTGAGTGCCGACGGGACGCTCAACTACATCCTGGCCCCCGATGTCAGCGGTTCGGCCATAATCACCGTCGATCTCCAGGACAACGGCGGCACCGCCAACGGCGGCGTCAATACCTCAGCGACGCAGACGTTCACCATTGCCGCCAATTTCGTCAACGATCCGCCCACGATCACGCACGTCGGTTCCGACCAGGTGGTGAACGAAGACACGGGCGCTGCCAGCGTCACCGGCTTCGTCTCGGCCAGCCCCGGCCAAGGTGCCAACGAACAAAGCCAGACGATCAGCTACACCGTCACGGCCGCCAACCCGGCGCTGTTCAGCGTTTTGCCGGCTATCGACGCGTCGGGTACGCTCACCTTCACGCCGGCCACGCATGCGTTCGGCAGCACGGCGGTCACGGTCACGGCCCAGGATGATGGGGGCACGGCCGACGACGGTGAAAATCAATCGAAGCTGGTCACATTCCACATCACCATCGATCAGGTCAATCACGCCCCGACCCTGAAGACTCCGCTGCCGAGCGTGACGGTCAACGAAAACGCGACCGACTATGTGTTCAACAACCTGGCCAACGTCTTCGACGATCTGGACCAGGATCTCGGCTTGGGCGATCCGATGACTTTGTCGCTGGCCCCCAACGCCAGCCCCAATCTGCTCACCGCGGCTCTGTCTAGCAATGACCCGGCGACCGCCAAGCTAACCCTGCACTTCCTCACGAACCAGTTCGGAACGGCCACCATCAACCTGATCGCCACCGACCAGGCGGGATCAGTCACGGACCCGATTTCCGTCACCGTCAACCAGGTAAACCAGGCCCCCTCCTTCACTGCCGGAAGCAACCAGCGCGTGGCGGCGAACGCCGGCCAGGTCAGCGTGCCGAGTTGGGCCACCGTGATCAGCGACGCGGCCAACCCGCCCGGCCAGACGCTCAGCTTCCAGGTCGTGAAC
>DASZPH010000010.1:0-8245 GCA_035550375.1 Pirellulales bacterium
GCCGATTGGCGCTCCTCCTTGAAAAATACCGCCACGACCCCGCCCGACTGCAATCGTTCTTTCGGATCGCACGACTCCCTATGTAGCGCCGCCTTGAAATTTGGATCTGTGAGGCTCATTAACTACCTAGGACTCAATAGGACTCAATAATGGCGAATCTGCTCTGCGTAGCGATGATTGAGTCGATCGAAACGTTACATGCGCAGAACAACGCGTTTGCTACGCGCAAGCCGTGCTTAATCGGTCACTCCTCTACTTCGCGGCCGTCCGCTGAGATTCCGGGAATTTCGATCGGAGCCACGAAGCCGGTATGCGGCGAATCTGGTACATTGTGCAGCGGCTCGCCTTGCCAGGCGACCGCCTCGTCGATCTTCAAGACCACCACCTCCGCCCCCGTCATGCGGCCGGCTGCGTAGCTCCATTGCTCGCCGTCCGATTCGATCAGCAGCATGACCTCCGGGTTCGTACCAAAAGTGAAGAAAAAAATCGCCCCGTCGGCACGCTCGGCCTTTGAAGGAACGTAGCGATCGACGGGCTGCGGCAGCAGCCGCAACTCAATCTTCTCGTTCTTCTCCACTTCTCGTGCGGCGAAGCGATTGGCGAGTTCACGGATCTGGAACAACCGGCGCCGCGGCGTTTCTTCCGGGGCGGGTGCGTCGGGGATAGGTTTGAACTCGTACAGAGTCCCGGCCGGCGTCCAGCGCATACCGTCGATGACGACCGAGAAGGGCGTGGTCGTCAGGGAAATGTACTCGTGACAGATACACGGTCTGCCGGTACTGAACCGATCGAGCTCAGTCGACAGGATGGCTTTCGGTCGCCCCTCTTCGCCGAGCTTCCAGACGGCCGCCGCCACGTGTCCCCGAGCCAGATCGCTGTAACGAAAAATGGGCTTCGCCGCAAAGCGTGTGGGAAAGTCAGCCTCGTCCGAGCGGATTTCGGCGGCGGCGACGCGGCGCCTGATCAATGCGAAACGCTCGGCCGCGAGAAGTTCGCTCCGACTTTTCACCGCACGCTGCTTCCCATCCGTGGCATTGGCGACCGGCTCGTTCGCGACCTGATCTGCGGCTGAAATGCTGTTGGCCGCAGCGGCATCTTTTGTTTTTGGAGCCTGCCCGTACAGCGCGATCGTGGGCAACACGCAGCCGGTCCCGGCCAGGACCGCCGCCGCGAATCTCGAACGGGGAAATGTCATTCGGCGGGTTCTCCCCTTCTACTGAGGGGACGGCTTCGAACGTCACGCGACGTCACATCAAGTCACGAGTTAAGACATAGCGTCTTTAGGATATACCGGGCGTGGCACCAAGGCAAGCGAGCGCCGCAAACAGGGGGCGCGTCATCGGTCTCCCCGACCGCCCAAAGCTTGAGCGACGCCCACTCCGTCGTTAGTTGGCCCGGCTGAGCCACGGGCGCCTGCGGCGCCGCGACGGCGACCTGATCACCTTCGCCGACGGCGCGGCGGATTGCACTCGCGTGAACCGCATTTTTTGGCGCGCCGGGCAGCGTCCGCACGCCAGTTCCGTCCCCCAGCAGCCGGCTGATCGTATCGGCGAGCTTCTTCTTTGAGATCGGCCCGACGACCTGGCCTTGCTGGTCGACGACGATCAAGGTGGGCCACTCGGCGACGCCGTAGCGACGGCTGGTCTGGCCGGAGTATTCTCCGTCGGTCGCCGACCTGTCGAGCACCGTTGTGAAGGGGAGTGTCCGCTTGTTCCAGGATTTCTCCTGACACGTCGTGATCTCGCGGTCAAGCTCATCGAAGGTCTTCAGGTTGGGCGTGTGGACCGACAGCCACTCGACCGGCTTGCCGCGGAATTGATCGGCGACGTCCATCAACAGCGGCATGTCATCTACACATGGACCGCACCATGTGCCCCAAAAATCGAGCACGACGACCTTGCCCCGCAGCTTCTCCCAGGTGGTTTCCTGTCCCGCCCGCCATATCAACTCCAATTCCGGCGCCGGCTTTCCGCGCAACGCAACCGCCCCCGTGGCGGGCACGGTCGTCGTTCCCAGATCCAGTTCGTTCTCGCCCGCCCGGACCGTTACGGGAATCGAAAACCCGGAATGACGCGACGATCGCCCACTCTTCAACACGTAATCTCCCGGAGGAACGCGCACTTGAAAATCGACACGCAGGCCCTCGGGCGTCAGTTCCCTTCTCGTGGAGAGAAAACCGATGTATTGACCGGCGGAGGATTCCAAGCCGATACCGACTTCAACGGATTCCGTCATGCCTTCGAATTGGCAGTGGCCGTGGATGTGACAAACGTTCTCGAGGGCTAGCTCTTGCTGCCGGCCGAGGTCGCTAGCCGGGACAAATCGGATCGCCATTTTGTCTCGATCCGGATGGACGGCGATGATCGGAATCACTGCATCGTGCCGTCGCAACGTCAAATTGCTTTTCAGCTCGAAGCGTCCCTCGCTATTGCTCCAGTCATCATCCCTTCCATCCCAATCGCGGTTGGGAACGTACGTGAAACCGTCGGCGCGAATTTGCAGAGATTCGTTGGTGATCCAGGCGTCGGCCACAGGCTTCCCTTCTTCGACCACCACGCCGGGCGACAGCGGGACCATGATCGCCCGCAACTCGTTCACGTCTCCCATGATCCACGTCACGGGACGAAAACCGGCGGCGGTAATTTGAACCGTCACCTTGTCGGCCGGCGCTTTCGCGGACCGGGCCACGCCCTGCTCGTCAGTTGCAACAACGTCCCAATCGCGCACCTGGCTGGCCGACAGTCGCACCGATGCTTTGGGAATTGGGTTACCCGCTACATCGACGACGGTGACCGTGATCTCGCGTGTCTTCGGGGGCGGCGGCTCGGCCTTCGGTTCATGATTGTCTCGAACCTTCGCGCCCGCGGGAATCTGAATCTGAAACTGCTTTTCATCGACGTCCCTGCCGTACTTTTCGGCGAGGATCTTGAAGTCCATCGAATACTCGAATCTCGCATCCTGCACGTTGTTCTTATGATCTCGATTCCGATAGCGATGCGTGCCTTCGGCAACTCGCCAATCTTTCCCGATCCGCACAAATTTGGTGACTTCCCATTCGTCGTGGAACAAGGTGTCCTTCGCATCCCAAAACCTTTGCAAGCGGACTGGATGCCAGGCGTGGGCACGACTCAGCCAGAGGACAAACCGCGTATTCCAGTGCGGCTTTCCGTAACCGAACGTCAGCTTCGCGTCGCCGTTGTCCCAAGCCAGCTCCACCGCCTCTTCGTCGGCTTTGAACGCCTCGGAGAAAAGCTCCCCGTTGCCAAACGAAGAGAGGCAAAAGACGCCGCAGAGAGGCGTGGCGTGGAGATAGTTGAAGATGTCGTTCTTCCGATCGTTAATGTAGTATTCGAGGGCGCGGTTGCCATTAATGCTTAGAGAGCTCGGCGAACGCTGGATGATCCGCTCGCCGTCGCTGAACTGTTCATACGGACCCTGTTCGACTTCGTCGTCCACGAGGTCGGTTTCCGTCCTCCTCCAGATCCGTCGCTCAAGCTGGGCGTATTCCATCAGCCGCTGGTGCTTCCGCCCGTCGGTCAGGAGGTTTCGTGCTCGCTCCTGTGGAGTCAAATCGTCGGGAAAGCGAAATGTCTCCATCGCCTTGATGTCGAACGGCAGGTACATTTGCTCATAGACGGCCATCTGCTGGATCAAATCGTGCAACGTAGGGTCTTGTGCCGCGGCAGGTTTGACCGCCGGCGCAGTTGGAGACGCCTCGGTCTTGTTGCTCGCCGGTTTGTCCGGATCGGACTGGGGCTCATCCGGTTTCTCGTCAGCGTCGGCGGGCGCTTGCGGGACGGATGGCTCGAAGGGGTAGAACGACATCAACGAGCGGCCTTTACCCCACTCGTACGAAAAGTCCTTCGGCCTTTCGGTCTTTGACCCCGGGTCCGCCATGCAGAGCCAGAGGATGTTCGCATCCAGGTCACCGCGCTGATAGAGGCCGGGGCAGGTTTCGCCCTTGTTGGGACCGCTCAGGAACGTGAGGTCGATCTGCTTCGGTCGCTTCAGCGGATCGATCGTGAACGAAGCTTTGATTTCCCGGCCAGCGGGACTGGTCCAGGTGATCTCGTTCGCTTTCACGACCCACCGCAGCTCGCTTCCTTCGCCGGATTTATCGGGACCCTTGCCACCGGGGAGCGGCCATGAACTTGGATCTTTGTTTTCGCGAAAATTGCCCGTATCAAAGTTCCTGAGCGTCCAGATTCCCTGCAGCGCGGCGATCTCCCGCTCGGCGTCGCTCGGCTTGCTCGGACGGAGGATCATCAGCCCGGTCTTGATGTCACCTCTCATGGCAAATCTCGTCGGAGGTGGGGCATCTGACCCCGGATTCTGAATGGCGATCAGGAGACTCCGCCCGTCCACGCCGCCCCAACCATAGATGCCCCGGCACTTCGCACCCTGGAACGGCCCGCTGAGGTAAGTGAGGTCCATCTCGAACGGCCCGGCGAGGTAAGTAGCGTCCATCTCACGCGGGCTCTTTGACGGATCGACGTTGAGCTTCAGCTTCCACACGTCGCCCTGCCGGCTCCAGAGGATCTCGTCGTCCCTGATCGTCCATTGCCACTTCAGCACTTCCTGCTGCGTGCCGCCAAACGACTTGTGCGTCGAATCGCAAAGCTCGATTTGCCAGGCGCCCTGGAGTCGTTTGAGCTCGTTCGAAGCCGTTGGTTTGGCTGGCGAGGAGACCTTATGAATGGCGATGATCGACTGCTTCAGAAAGCTTCCGGCAGAGAAATCGGTCGGGCGCGGCGCGTCCGTTCCGGGATCGGTCATGCAAAGCTCACGATAATCCTCATCGCCGCGTGATTCATAAATTCCAATGGACTTCTTCCCGCTATACGGCCCGTTGAGGAATGTAAACTCGATCTGCTTTGGCGCCTTGAATGGATCAATCGTGAAGGTCACATAGATTCGTTGGCCATCCCGGCCGACCCAGGTGATTCGATTCCCATCGATCACCCACCGCTTTTCACTTTTGCGACCGTCGCTGTCGGTCCCCACTCCGATCGGTTGGGGCCAGGTCCAGGGCTGAGAAAAGTCCCAACACCACGTTCCCTGAAACGACGCCAGTTCTTTCACCGGGTCGATCGGCGGAAGCGGACGCAGCGTGATTTGCGACGTCTGACTTCCCACCTTCCTCTCAAAGCTGGTTGGCCGAGCGACCGTGGCTCCCGGATCCGGTATCAGGATCCTCAGGTTCTTCCCTTCGTTTCCGTCCCAGTCATAAATGCCCAGACACTGCGCACCTTGGTGCGGTCCATTGCGAAAAGCAAAGTGGATCTGCTTCGGCGTTTTGGTGGGATCAATCTTGAAAATTATTTTCCATTCCTGACCCTCGCGGCCCCAAACGATCTCCTGGCTCTTGATCGTCCAGCGCCATCTCCGCGCATCCCAATCGGAAACCTTAAGTGCCGCGTCCTCGGACTCGCACGAGTCCACCGCCCAGAACCCCTGAAGCCGTTCCAACTCATTCGCCGCCCGCTGCTCACCCGACCGCGGGTCTTGTTGGTTGTCGCCACCGTTGTCGTTACCATCGTCCGAGTTCGAGCTGTTTTCGATCGCGGCGAAGGCGATCGTCACCACTAGGCCCAGCGTAACGAGGCCCACGCACGCGATCGGCCAGCGGGCAAAGCAACACGTTTGCGCCCGGTCCGGCGCGACGCCGACGATGCGGCGCACGCGGGAGAGGAGCGGGCCGTCGGTCGCTCCCAGCGCGAGCACCATATTCCGGCCGCGCAACTCGTCGATGGCCACTAGCGCGCGGCCGTACTCAACGCGATTGTCGAGGAGCATCACCACATGATCGTCGCAGCAATGCTCGCGCTCGACGCGGATTTGCCGCGACAGCCACCACACGGCTGGATGGTAGAAGAAGAGCGTCTCAACCAGTGTTTGCAATACATTCACGATGAAGTCGTGCCGTCGCACATGAGTCAGCTCGTGAGCCAAAATCGCCTCCAACTGTGCGGCGGGGACGCTCGTGACCAAGCCCAGCGGCAGCAGGATCACAGGTCGCAGGTAACCGATCACCATAGGCACGAGGGCCACCGTCGATTGAAGCGCGCCCACAGCGCGACGCACGCCCAACCGCTCGGATACGCGGCGCAGCGCCGCCAGCACTTCGTCGGACGCCGGTGAAACGCCCACTCGACGTAAACTCCGTAGCGTGTACCACCCCAGCAGCGGACGCAGGGAGCAAAACACGACACCCAGCCCCCATGCCGTGACAATCCAGGCCATCCAGGGCCGCATGACTGACCCTGCGAGTTCCGACCAGGTAGCCGCCGGTTGTGCGGTTGCCGGAGCAGATGGCGACACTACCGGCCGAGTTTCGAACGCGATGCTCGATGGCGCGAGAACCTGCCTTGGAACGTCGGTTTCCGCGGTTGCCGATGCGTCGGCTTGTGCGGGCAGAGCGGCATCAGCCCGCGGGGCAACCGCACCACCTGAACTCCATTCGGGGTTTGACGCGACGCGGCTCACTACCATTGCCGGGCCATCAACGGCCAGAAACATCCACGTCGCCACTGCCGCAACAACCGACACGGACATTGCGACCACAAATACACCATACCGCGTCGACGCCGAATGCCGTCGCGTCGTGCGCGCGGCTAGCCCCGCCAGCAACCCCACGATCGCGAACTGCCACAGCGAATGGATGAGTACCCAACCCAATCGCTCGACCACGGATTGCGAAAACAGCCACCTGAATGCCAGAGCGTTCATGACTTGTCCTCCATCTCGTCGAGCAGTTTGCGGGCTTCCTCGATCTCTTCTTTCGATGCTTTGCTGCTGGCGAGGGCCTGCAGCACGAGGCTCATGGCCGAACCGTCGTAGACTTTTTCGATCAATTCGCTGAGCAGCTTCCTGGCCGCCCGGTCGCGGGTCATCGCCGCGCGATAGATATGCGGCGTCGCCTGCTCGTCTCGCTTGACCAGCCCTTTGCCCAGCATCACCGAGAGCATCTTCACGGTGGTTGAGTAAGTCGTCCCTTTCGCATCAGCGAGCTGTGCGTGAATGGCGCGCACGGGACTCGGTCCCAGGTCCCAGAGGATCCGTAGGATTTCCAGCTCGACTGCCGTCGGCTGAGAAGAACCCAGTTCGCGCAGGATTTGACCTCCAGGTAGATCACGTTGGCGAGACTCAGCGAAAGCTTTCGCTAGTGTGATTATAGCGAAAGCTTTCGCTACCACAAGAGGCACCGTTCACTTTTCTTTGGAGACGATCTGAGATAATCACGTTGAGCTTGGGGGAGCAAGTGGCGACCGGGGTGCGCGATGTGCCGGGCGATGCCGATGTTACGCGTCTCGATCGATAGTGACGCGCTCTCGCGCTACGGAGTGCTTCGACGGCAAGTCCTCGATGCCGTGGGCGCGGTGGGGAGATTCTGGAGCCCGAGCGGCGGTTTCTGCTGGTGATCCGTTTGCCTCTGGACAAGCGAGACGATCCGGACGACCTCCAACATATCCATGATCGCGACATTAAAAAAACACGAGGCGACTGACGCGACAGCTCTCACCGGCGGTTCAGCCCTCACGGGGGCGCAGCCGAGCGGAGAGCGGCCAAAGGCCGACAAGAGCGGCTCGCGTAGCGAGGCAATCGGCGGCTCCCTGTCGGCCTGCCGCGGAAGCTGGGGCAGCGCGCAGGCAAACGGGGTCCCGCGGGGATTAACCGGCCGCCAGACCTGTAATCCACGTTCTCAGGCGCTCAGCCGTGGGTCCGCTATCGTTATCCGTGGTGCGGGCGGTCGGAGTCGAACCGACACTCCCTTTTGGGATCGGCATTTTTAAGTATACTGTGTCTACGACCAACATACTGATATTCCTCGTTGTTTCGGCGTGCCATTGTGACATGTGTAAGTAGGTGTGTAATTTCACTTGCTTGCAATGTATTATGTGCGCTGACGATAGACATGCCCTAACGCGCGCCCGTAGTCAATAGCAGAGAGAGGCCCTGTGAGCCGTTTGATGCAGTGCTATCCGCTACAATAATGCGGCCGAGTAGGCGAATAGAGACCGGAGACGCAAAAAATGGCTGAAAACGATCCAGAGGCCGTGAAAAGGTTTATTGAGCGGCAAAAAGCCCTCTATGATTTTCACAAACACCGTAACCGGTCACAGCCTGGGGAGCAGAGACGGGACGTTTTGGCCAGCGAAATGAGCGGTGACGGCTTGGGTGACGAAGTCCAAGGCGCTACGGTTTTGCTGGCGGCAGGTTTCAATGGCGGTAAGCATCGTTTCCA
>DASZPH010000011.1:0-148024 GCA_035550375.1 Pirellulales bacterium
TCATCCTTGAACGGGCCTAGTTTTCTCTCTGGGCTTCCCAATTCACCCAGCTACAGGCTCGACCATACCCGAAATCTGCCAATTCTCCCATTGACGTTCCTCAGAAAATCCGTTCCGCGCGCAATTCACCTTATGCACCCACTCGGGATGGTTGCCCCTAAATTGCCCTTTCTCGCAACGGCCGTCTTTGCCATACTTCGCCCCGTTTTTGCCTGAGCGCGAACCGGCGTTTTCAGTTTGCCACCCGGCTTAAGCATGGCGCCATGATCCGCCCCCCTCTAGAAATTTTCTTCTCCGTTGGTGAACCCAGCGGCGATCTGCACGCGGCGAACCTGATTCGCGCGCTGCGAGCGCGCCAGGCCAACATCGAGTGCGTCGGCTACGGCGGCCCGCAGATGGCGGCGGCAGGTTGCCGCCTTCACGCCGACCTGACAACGCTGGCCGTGATGTGGTTTCTGCGGGCGATCCTCAACTTGCACAAATTCCTGGCCCTGGTGTCGCGCGCCGACCGCTACTTCCGTCACGCTCGGCCCGACGCGGTGGTGCTGGTCGACTACCCCGGATTCAACTGGTGGATTGCCCGCCGGGCGAAGGCGCACGGCATACCCGTCTTTTACTACACGCCGCCGCAGATCTGGGCATGGGCGAGCTGGCGAGTCAAAAAAATGCGGCGATTCGTCGACCACGTCCTTTGCAGCCTGCCGTTCGAGGCCGACTGGTTTCGCGCGCACGGCTGCCGTGCCACCTTCGTCGGACACCCCTATTTTGACGAGGTCTGGCATCGCGACCTCGATCAGGCGTTTCTCGACGAGCAGATCGCCCGCGACGGTCGGCTGGTGACGATCCTGCCCGGTTCGCGCACCCAGGAGGTCGAGAACAATCTGCACTGGTTCTTGAAGGCGGCCGGACGGATCCACGCGGCGGTGCCCGGCGTGCGGTTCGCGGTGGCGAGCTTCAAGCCGCACCAGGCCGAGTACGCGCGTCGCCTGGCTGCCGAGAGCGGCCTTCCCATCGAGGTCCATCTGCGGCGCACCGCCGAGCTGATCGAATTGTCCGACTGCTGCATGGCCGTCTCCGGCTCGGTCTCGCTGGAGCTTTTGCACCACTGCAAGCCGACGGTCGTCCTCTACTACGTCAGCCGCCTGGCGATCTTCGTGCAGAGCTTCTTTCGGCGGGTGAAGTACATCACCCTCGTCAATCTGCTCACAGCCGACGAATTGTTTCCGCGAGACGTGACGCCCTACGATCCTGATAAACCGGGAAGCGAGCGAGTTCTTTTTCCCGAATACCTCACCAGCGAAGATCGCTCGGAGCGACTGGCGAGGCACGTCATTGAATGGCTGGACGACGAGCCACGCCGGCGACGGCTGATCGGCGAACTGGTCAAGTTGAAGGTTCGGGTCGGACACGGCGGGGCTTCGCGGCGCGCCAGCGAATACATTTTGGCCACAGTCGGCACGAACACGCCGGCGATTCCGCGCCCCCATTTCTTGCCCGGCATGCGCGTGGCCAGCAGTGGCGGGGCGTCTCGCCAGTGGGAGCAGACCTAGCCCGGATCAGTTACCGACCCCGCAGGCTTGCGCGCAAACTGCGCCGACAGCCAACCCGAAGCGTGCGCGAGGGAAGCTGCGTTGTGCTCCTCGAAACCGGTTGAGAGGGTGTCCATCTCTGCGCCCCCAACCTCGAACGTCTCTCAAGATTCTTCATCGAGGTGTCGGACGATGTCCCCCTCGACCATATAAATAACGTCCTCGGCGACGTTGGTCGCCATATCGCCAAGCCGTTCCAGGTGCTTGGCGACCGAATAGAGCTTCAACAGCGTTTCAGTCTGCTCGGGTTGCTGGCGCACGGCGGCCCGGATCTTTTCGTGGATCATGCGCCGCATGCCGTCCAGTTCGTCGTCGTCCTGCCGCACGCGATGGGCCAGGGACGAATCGGCCGTGACCAACGCATCGAGGCTCCTCTTCACCATGTCCTGGGCCCGCACGGCCATCGCCCGGAAATCGACGGGCACGTCGACACGGTCGACGCGGGCCAGATACAGGACCCGTTTGGCGATATTCTTGGCCAGGTCCCCCATCCGTTCCAGGTCGTTGTTGATCTTCAGCACGGCCACGACGAACCGCAGGTCGACCGCCACCGGCTGATAGAGGGCCAGGATCTTCAGGCAGTCTTCCTCGACGTCGACCTCCATACGGTCTATTTCCGCGTCTTCTTCCAGCACCTTGGCGGCCAGGTTCTCGTCTCGCTCGACCAGCGCGCTGACCGCATTAGCGATCGCGCTTTCCACCATCGATCCTACGAAGAGGATTTTCTGCTTCAGTTGGTCGATTTGGCGCTGCAGATGTTTGGGCATTTCAGGCGCGGGCCTCATGGCGTGTCAGACGGGCGGGCCGACCACCCTCTATGCTAACATGCCGTACGGCCACGTAAAAAGGCACCGCGCCGGCAGTTGGTCAAGTTGGTCACAGGCGGTAGCATGCGGAGGCGCCGCGAAATAAATTAGAGGCGGCCAGAAAAAGTCGGTTGGTGGCATCGTGTCCAGCACGCCGGTCTTCTATGGTCGCCCTCAGACCTGTTCCATCCCTCCCGCCTCAGAGCATCGCCCCGCCTATGAACGCTCAAACCTTTGCCCGGCTCCTTGCGGCGAACATCGCCCTGCTTGTTCTGTGCTTGCCATCTCTCTCGAGGGCCGAGGTGCCGCGGGCCCTTGCCGCGGGCAAGCTGCCGGCCGATAAGCGGCTTGCCGAGCCGAAGGATCTTGACGGGTATTTTCCGCTCGCCGTGCCGGCCAGCCTCGATCAATGGCAGAAGCGGGCGGAGCACGTGCGCCGGCAGGTCAAAGTGGCCTGCGGATTGTGGCCGATGCCCGGCGCGTCGCCGGTAAACGCCGTGGTCCACGGACGCGTCGACCGCAACGAATACACCGTCGACCGTGTCTACCTGGAAAGTTATCCGGGGCATTTCGTCACGGGAAGCCTCTACCGGCCGAAGGGGCGCAGCGGCAAGCTCCCCGCGGTACTCTGCCCGCACGGGCATTGGGCGAACGGCCGGTTTGTCGATCAGGGCGTGGCGATGGCCCGCCAGGAGATCGTCGACGGGGCCGAGCGGTTCGTCAACAGCGGCCGCTTTCCGTTGCAGGCCCGTTGCGTGCAGCTCGCCCGCATGGGTTGCGTCGTGTTTCACTACGACATGGTTGGCTACGCCGACAGTCAACAGATTTCCTTCGACGTGGCGCACCGCTACGGCAAGATTCGGCCGCACATGGAGTCGGCCGACAACTGGGGCTTTTTCAGCGCTCAAGCCGAGCTGCGGTTGCAATCAGTGATGGGTTTGCAAACCTATAACTCGATTCGGGCGCTCGATTGGATCAGTAGCCTGCCGGACGTCGACCCGGCGCGCATCGGCGTTACGGGAGCCAGCGGCGGCGGCACGCAAACGTTCATGCTGGGAGCACTCGACCCGCGGCCGGCGTCGATTTTTCCCGCCGTCATGGTCTCGACCGCCATGCAAGGGGGCTGCACCTGCGAGAACTGCAGCCTGTTGCGCATCGACACGGGCAATATCGAACTCGCAGGCCTCTTCGCGCCCAAGCCGTTGGGAATGACCGGCGCCGACGACTGGACGAAGGAGATTGCCGTCAGGGGGCTGCCGGAGCTGAAGCAGCTTTACAAGCTCTTCGGGGCCGAAGCCAACGTTATGGCGAAACCGCTGGTGCAGTTTCCGCACAACTACAATCACGTCAGCCGTGCCGTGATGTATAGCTGGTTTAACAAGCATCTCAAGCTGGGCTACACCGACCCGATCGTGGAAGAAGACTTCTTGCCGCTCACGGTCGCCGAAATGACGGTCTGGGACAATCAGCATCCGCAGCCTCCCAGCGGCGACGATTACGAACGCAGCCTGACCAAGTGGATGGCGGCCGATTCTGAGCGGCAGATGGCCGCCCTTACACCCGGCGACGCCTCAACTCTCTCCAAGTACCGCGACGTCGTGGGGAGCGCCGTCGAGGCGATCCTCGGCCATTCGCTGGACGACATCGGCACGCCCGAGTTCGAAAAGAGCCTGGAGGAAGACCGCGGCGACTACCTGGAGTTCGCCGGCCTGCTTCGCAACCAACTGCACGGGCAGGAACTTCCGGTCGTCTTTCTCCTGCCGAAGAACTGGAACAAGCGGGCCGTCTTGTGGATCGACGCGTCGGGCAAGGCCGGCCTCTACGGCTCAGACGGCGCGCCCAGGCCGGAGGTCAAGAAGCTGCTCAGCTCGGGCGTCTCGGTGGCCGGCATCGACCTGTTTGGCCAGGGCGAGTTTCTGACGCCGGGGCAGGCGCCGATGAAGAATCGGCGAGTGAGAAACCCAAGAGAGTTTGCCGGTTACACCTACGGGTACAATCACCCGCTCTTCGCGCAGCGGGTTCACGACGTGCTGGCGTTGGTGTCGTTCGCCAGGTCGAACGAGAACAAGCCCGACCGCATCGATCTGGTGGGGTTGAACGGGGCCGGCCCTTGGGTGGCGGCGACGGCGGCCCTGGCGGGCTCGGCGGTAGATCGGGTGGTCGTCGACACGGCCGGCTTCCGCTTTCGCGGGCTGACAGCCTTCGACGACGCGGCGTTCCTGCCCGGCATCGTGAAATACGGCGACGTGCCGGCCCTACTCGCGTTGGCCGCGCCCCGTCCGCTTTGGTTGGCGGGGGAGAAAGGAAATAGTCCGGCACTCGTGCGGGACGCGTATAGAGCAGCAGGTCAGGCCGGAAACTTGACCGAGTACACAGGCGAAGAGTCGCGTCAGGCGTCGGAAGCCGTTAGTTGGCTGCTGAAGTAATAAGAAGGTGCCAGCGGCTCACCGGCGGTTGGCTACCTGCGATTTGTCCGGATCGCCCGCTCGCGGGAAGAAGCGTTTGGGGCCGCCAGATGCACCCACCTGGCGACAAGCTCTTCAAGCTTGGCATCCAACCAGGCGCCGAAGGGAGCGTAGACCTCGTCGGCCGCAACCGGCAAACCTAGCCGGGCGTCCTGATCGGAAACGAGGTGGAAGCCTTTCTTGCCCTGGGATGGAACGGGGGTCATGGCTGTGCTCTCCAGAAGGTCTCGCAAACTCTTCGGGCCCGCTTAACCCAGCTCGGCCCTTAGTTGGCTCTTCGTGGCAGTCGAGGCATCGGGTCACCCTTCGATGCTATTCTCGTGCCAGTTGCTTTCCAGATAGGGACAAGCCCGTCGCCATCGAGGTTCGCTTGACCAAAATGTCCCCAATACGTCGCAGATTCTCGGCCGTGTGCCCCCGGCGCGCACGCACGCGCGCGAAAACGCACGATCCACAACGCGCGGCAAAAGTGAATCAAATTGATGCCGCGTGTGCAAGCTTTTGTGGCAGTCTACTGCTGGGGGCGACGCAGCAAGGGCACGGCCTGCCTGAGTTCATCGGCATCGACCGAGCCGTCTTTGTTCGCGTCGATCTTGGCGAACTGCTGCCGAAGGAAGGGGGGAAGCTCGCTCTCGCTCCATTTTCCATCGCCGTCGGCGTCCAGGGAACGCAGCCGTTCGAGCAGCCGGGCGGGTCCGGGACGCCCGTCGCCCTCCGGGCTCTTGGCAGTGGGCGCGGGAGCTTGTCCCGGTTGCGGCGGCAATACGGCCGCGAGTTCCCCCGGGCTTAGCTCGCCGTCGTTGTCTCGATCGAGCTTACGCAGCGATTCGTCGGCCGAGGCGATCTCTTTCTTCGACAGCTTGCCGTCGCCGTCGGTGTCGAGGACGCCGAGGAGACCCCGGGGCTGAGGCGGGGCCGGTTGGCTGATCCCGGCTTGCGTTCGCAGCATTTCGTGCCCCCTGCGAAATTCTGCCAGACTCAGCGCCTTATCGCGATTGGCGTCGTAATCGAGCATAAGCTGCTCAAGCCTTCCCCGGGCCTGCTGAGGGACTTCATCAGGCTCGATCTGGCCGTCTCCGTTTGTGTCGAGCTGCTTAAACAGCTCTTGCGGATCGGCCTCGAGAAACTGGCGGAAACGGTCGCCGTCCGTCCCACGTTGCCCAGCTTGCTGCGCCGCCCGGGGGCGAGCGTCCGGCGGGTCGTCGGCCAGCGCGCCGCTGAACTCCTCCAGGCTTAGTTTACCGTCAGCGTTGGCATCTCCGCGCCGCAACAAACGGCCAAACAACCGCCGCTGGTCGTCGGAGACATCGTCCTGGCCGATGTGGCCATCGCCATCCGCGTCAAGCTGCTTGAAGAGGGCCGCTCGGTCGGGCTGGGAGTTCGCCTGATCGTCGGCACTTGCCTTCGTGATCCCCCCAGCGTGGGCGAAAACGCTTGCCATCGCGAAAAGGCTCGCCAACAGCGAGATCGAGGCCGACGAGAAGCGGGCATGGAACATGGCTCTGAATCCTGCGAAGTGTTGGTCAACGCGGAAACGACGTTCGACTATGAAACCACCCGCGAGCGGAAAAGTTCCGCTAAGCCATGCTCAGCCGGCCTGCGGTCGCTTGCAATCGCAAGGCGATGCTCTTAGATTGCTTGGCGCTTGCCGCGTTCTCAAAATTCTTCCGACCAGGTGACGGAAGCCGTGAAGGCCCGTTCCAACAAGTGTCCGTCGTGTGGTAAGCAGCACGTCCCCGGCTTTGAATTCTGCCAGAGATGCGGAACGCCGCTGGGGCCGGAGCTGGGCGACGAACACCCCATTCGTCGTGGCACGAGCGACGCCGACGAAGAGGAGGCGATCGATCTGAACGGGCGTATTCTGCAGCTCCTCGAACGTGGGAAGCGCAAGGAAGCGGTCGGCCTCTACTACGAAGCGCTGGGCTGCGACATGAAGGTGGCGGAGGCAGCCATCGAGGAGCTTGCAAAGAGCGTCGAATTTGCGGAAGTTCGATCGACGGCATCGGCGGCGCCATCCCGGAAACTATCGACCAGGCAACCAGCGGGTTGGTTGAGGGGCTGTGTCGCGGCGATCAAGTCGCTGATGGGCTTCGACCGCGCTTAGCCGCCGCTGCGATAGCCTTCGTGGCAGGTGCTGCACGCTTTGTTGAGTTGCCCGCCGGCGGCCTGCGCGCGCGCCAGATTGTCGGCCTTGACCGCCTCGGCAATCTCCAGCGCCTGCTTCTCGAGATCCTTGGCATAGCCGAGGTAGGTTTCATCGTCGCCGAACTCGTAGCTGGGATCTTGAATCACGTGGGCGATGGCGGCCACGATCTGCGCCTCCTCGAACAGCGCGTTGCGATTCTTGGAAAACTCACCTTTGTCGGAAGTCCAAGTCTTGATTTTCGTGCTGTAGCCCTCCTTGCCCATGCGAGTCATCAAAGGGGGCCGGTTGGCGATCTCGGCCCATTTGACGTCCGGGTCGGCCTTCGGTAGGTCGATCTTGCCGCCAGTGACGAGTTGGGCCAGGTCGTCGCTCCTCTGATGCGCCTCCTTGAAAGAATTGTCCGTGCCGACCTTGCAGTTGACGCCGGCTCGCCTGAATATCTCCCGCACCCCCGCGGCGTCCTTCTTCCAGCGCACGTCTCCTTCATATTCGGAAATGATGCCGAACAGCATCGCCAGCTCCGTGAAATGCACGCGGGCCACATGATAGGTTCCCCCTCTGAATACGCTGGGGGTCTTGGTCGCCTCTGCCAAGGGACCCGTCTGCGCCTTGACTTCGTCTTCGATTGTCGAGGCCGCGATCAACTTCGACCAGGCCGCGTTGCCTGCCGCCGCAATCTCGCTCTCTTCGCTGGGCCCCGCCGAGTTGGCCGATGATGCAGCCACGACCGCGCCGCCCGGTTGCCCCGGTCCGAGCCTGGTTCGAGCGTCGCTAAAGAACGTCTCGCGCACGTCGTCGCTGAACTTCGGGGGCGGCGCCGTCTTGAAGGTTCGCTGCTTCTTCTGCGAGGGAGATTTGGCCGCCGCATCGTGGGGCGGCTGCCACGCCGCGAGCACCACGGCGGCGACAAGTAGCGCGAGGTTGGCAATCTTACTCGTGAAGCGACTCATAGGCGGACCGCATCCGGCACGAACGACGGAAGATTAAGAAAAGCCGTCAATAAAGGCATCCTATGTTGCAGGCACGATCAACCGCAAGCAGCGTCGCCCGACCTCCCCCTTCCCATCGTTCAGGGTGCAGAGCAGAATAGGCTTGCCACGGCCTCGAATGCCGCATCAGCCGCTCGGAGACTATTGATGCTCGACATGGTCGCTTCCCATCCCGCAATTTCAGCCACGATGGCCATCGTGCTGGCGGCCTGCATGGGGCTGGCCGCTGCGGCTGGCATCGTCGGCTACCTCAACCGCCAAACCTAGATGAACCCCACGTCGGCTCTCGACCTCAGCCGGTTTATCCGCGCGATTCCGGACTTTCCCAAGCCGGGAATTCTGTTTCGCGACATCACACCCCTGCTGGCCGACGCGGCGGCGCTGCGGGAAACGGTGAAACAACTGGCGGATCCTTTTCGAGATCAGCCCATCGACCTCGTCGCTGCGGCCGAGGCGCGCGGATTCATCTTCGCCGCGCCGCTGGCGATTGAGCTGGGCAAGGGCTTTGTGCCGGTGCGCAAGCCGGGCAAACTCCCCTACCAAACGCGCCGTTTCCAGTACGACCTGGAATACGGCAACGACACGCTGGAGATCCATTGCGACGGCGTCCGCGCCGGCGAGCGGGTGTTGCTCGTCGACGATTTGCTGGCCACCGGCGGCACGATGCAAGCTTGCTGCCGGCTGGTGGAAGAGTGCGGCGCCGTGATCGTGGCCTGCGCCTTCGTCATCGAGCTGACCGGCCTGGGCGGAGCGCAGAAGATTGGCCCACACAAGACATTTAGTTTGCTGAAATACGAGTAGGGGCCAGCAGGGGCCTTCACTCGGCTTTGAATTCCCGGCCCGTCAGGATTTCGTACGCCTCGACGTATTTGCCGCGCGTGCGCTCTACGACGTCATCCGGCAGCCGGGGGGGCGGGCTTTGCTTGTCCCACCCGGAGCTCTCCAGCCAGTCGCGCACGAACTGCTTGTCGAACGAGGGCTGGCCGCGGCCGGGCTGGTAGCGGTCGGCCGGCCAGAAGCGCGAGCTATCGGGCGTGAGCACCTCGTCGATCAGGATGGTCTCGTTCGTGGGGCCGCCCGGGCCGAGCACAAGTCCCCATTCAAACTTCGTGTCGGCGATGATGATCCCGCGCTGGCGAGCATAATGCGCCCCGCGGCCGTAGACGTCGAGCGTGCGGCGGCGCAGCCCCTCGGCCAAGTAGCGTCCGACGGCGTCGCACATGGCCTCGAACGAAATGTTCTCGTCGTGGCCGCTTTCGGCCTTCGTCGCGGGAGTAAAAATCGGCTCGGCAAGCTGTTCGCTCTCGCGCAGGCCGGCGGGCAGCGACAATCCGCAAACCGTGCCCTGCCTGGCGTATTCTTTCCAGCCCGAGCCGCTCAGATATCCTCTCGCCACGCACTCGATAGGCACAACCTCGGTCTTACGCACCAGCATGGTTCTGCCGGCAAGCGGACGGCGGTCTACGCCAGGCGGCAGGGGCATCTCGGCCACGTCGCAGGTGATCAGGTGGTTCGGCTCGGCAAGCAGTTCAAACCAGAAACGGCTCAGTTGGGTGAGGATCTTTCCTTTGTCCGGGATGCCGCCGGGCAGGACCCAGTCGAAGGCGCTGATGCGGTCGGTGGCCACGAGCAAGAGCGTTTCGCCCAGGTCGTACACATCTCGTACTTTACCTCTTCGCACGGGAAGGGGCAGGCTGGTTTCCAAGATGGCCGATGGTGGCATAAGATTACAGTGGTCGGCGTTTGTTCCGCGAGCGTGCGCGGCCGCCGGAGTATAACCGTTGTAGCACCAACAAGACAGCGCCCCGCTCTATGCCGACAGGTTTGCTCCGGCTCGTGGTTCCTCCCGCCAGTCCGTTCTCTCCGCAACTCGCGGAGTATGCGTACATGGCGGGACCCGACCAGATTCCCTGGCCGTCGCGCACGCGCGTGCAGAACGGCGAGTTGATCGTCGAGCGAACCGTTTCCGATTCAGGCAAGTTCCATATTCCTTGGCCCGTCGAGGGGCACGGGCGGTTTATGCTCTCGACGGCCACCCTCATGCAGCGAGACCGGCCCTATCAACTCGCGGTCGAGTTGGCTCGCGGCAAAGTCAACCAGGTGCGCAACCAGATCGCCGACTGGCAGTCGATCGGCCTGGTTGTTCCCGGAAGGGTCGAAGGGGCGATGCACAAAGCGCTCGAGTCCCTTTCGCAGGCGGTCACGGCTCAGCACGACCCGAAGAAGGCGGCGTCGCTGGCGCAAACGTCGATCGTGTTGGCGCTCGACGCGGCCGACCTGCTCGTAGCTAGCTACACCGACCAGGCCCTGGCGGCGCGGCACCGCAGCGGTCAAAAGCTGAACACCCTGTTGGCCGCCAACCTCGGTCAGCATCCGCTTCAGATGCCGCTTCTGGCCTACTACCTTAAGGCCTTTAACGCGGCGCAGGTGCCTCTGGCCTGGCGGGCGATCGAAGCAAGCGAGGGAAATTACCAGTGGAGCACCACCGACCAACAGATCGCGGGCTGCCAGGAACACGGTCTGACGGTTTGCGCCGGTCCGCTGCTGCGGCTTGACGCGGCCGGCATGCCCGACTGGCTCTATCTTTGGGAGGGGGACTACGACAGCATCCTCTCGCTCGTCACCGAGTTCATGGAGAAGGTGGTGAGCCGCTACAAGGGCAAAGTCCATCTCTGGCAGTGCGCCGCGCGGGTCAACGTCGGCGAAGGCTTGTCGCTAAGCGAAGAACAACGTCTGCGGCTCGCCGCCAGGGCGGTTGAGGTGGCGCAGGAAATCGACCCCGGCACGCCGCTTGTCGTGCGATTCGACCAGCCCTGGGCAGAATACATGGGCCGCACCGCGCCCGACTTCTCGCCGCTGCACTTTGCCGACGCTCTGGTGCGATCGGGGCTGAAGATCGCTGCCGTGGGTATCGAAGTCAACATGGGCTATCAACCGGGCGGAAGCTATCCGCGCGACCGGCTCGAGTTCAGCCGGCTGATTGATCTGTGGAGCTACCTGGGGCTGCCGCTGCACGTCAGTCTGGCGGCGCCGGGCGGCGAAACGGTCGACTCCGCCGCCCGCAAGGGGCCGTCGCCGGTGGCTCAAGCTCTCCCCGGTGGTTGGTCTCCGGAGAACCAGGCCGGCTGGATCAAGCACTACTTGCCGGTCTTGATGTCGAAACCGGCCGTGCACGCCATCTTCTGGAACCAGCTTGTCGACGGCGACGCTGAAGAGTTCCCTTACGGCGGCCTGTTCGACGCCGCCGGCAACCCCAAGCCGGCCCTGACGGCCTTGGTTGGTCTCCGGCGCAAGCATCTGGATTGAGATTCCTCCGGCTTGTCCGGAGGAGGGTCACGCTGGTAGCCTACGCCAAGAGCCCGTCCCCACTGAATGCATGTCCGTACATCTCCGACTACTGATGATGGGGACGGGAGGTTTTGCCGCTCCCTTGTTTCGAGCGCTCTACGGCACGCCTCATGAGGTTGTCGCTCTGGTAACTCAGCCGCGCCGCACGACCCGTCCGGGCGCCGAATCGGGCGTCAATCCGATGCGCGAGATCGCGGCCGAGCATGGCACACCGGTTTTTGATCCGGAAAGCGTCAACACGAATGAGTCGCGGGAGACGCTCCGTGGGTTCTCGCCAGACCTATTGATTGTGGCCGACTACGGGCAGATTCTTTCGGCCGAGACGTTGGCTCTGGCACGCTTGGGGGGCCTCAACCTGCACGGCTCTTTGCTTCCCAAGTATCGCGGTGCGGCGCCGATCAACTGGGCTATCTACAACGGCGACATCGAAACGGGTGTGACGGTGATTCACATGACACCTCGCGTCGATGCCGGACCGACGCTGGGGCGGGTCAGCACCCCAATCGACCCGGAGGAAACGGCCGTGGACCTGGAGCGGCGGCTGGCCGCGATCGGAGCGCCCTTGTTGGTGCAGGTTATCGAGGACCTGGTTGCGGGCTGCGGCACGCCCTTGCCGCAGGATCCGTCGCAGGCCAGCCCCGCCCGCCGGCTGCGCAAAACCGACGGTGCAATCGACTGGTCTCGCCCGGCCGCGGCCATTAAGAACCAGATTCGCGCCTTGGAGCCGTGGCCCCGGACGTACACATTCTGGCACCGGCCGAAGGGGCCTGCGGTGCGGCTGATCGTGGGTCGCAGCGCCGTTGTAGACGCTGGCGAGTCGGCCGCCCCGGGCACGGTGGTGCGCGCCGGGGCGGAGCTCGTTGTTGCCACGGGGGCGGGTGCCATGCAGATCCTTGAACTGCAACCCGCCGGCAAACGCATGCTCGCAACGGCTGAATTCCTGCGCGGTTATCCCGTCAAAACGGGCGAACGACTCGGACCGTAGATCGCGGCGCGTCCCTACGGAATCATTTCGCCTCGCAGCAGGTCCTCGACCGTTTGCCGCCGGCGGATAAGATGGGCCGTTCCATCGCGAATCAGCACCTCGGCCGCCAGCGGCTTGGAATTGTAATTGGAACTCATGGCAAAGCCGTAGGCGCCGGCGTTCTCAATGACGAGCAACTCTCCCACGTCGGCCGCGGGCAAGCCGCGCGTCGCTACAAAGCCGCCCCCCTCCTGCGTGAAGATGTCGCCCGACTCGCACAGCGGGCCGCCCACCACCACGTCGCGCAGCGGACGCACGTCGGCACTGACTGACGGCGTGCCGTCGACCTTGGCCGGCACAATCGACATGGGGTGATAGGAACCATACAGAATCGGCCGGGCGAGGTTGTTGAAGCCGGCATCGAGCAGATAAAAGGTGTTGCCTCCCATCTGCTTGACGGCGCGGATTTCGCTGACGAGAAAGCCGCTCTCGGCCACCAGATAGCGGCCCGGCTCGATTTCCAGATTGAGCCGATGTCCGAAGGCATCCTCCAGCCGCTTGCGCGATGCGTCCCAGAGCCGGTAGTAAACGTCCAGATCGACGAACTGTTCGCCCGCTTTGTACGGCACGGGCAAGCCGCCGCCGGCGCTGATCGACTTGAGCGACCGGCCGACATCGCGTGCCAGCCGTTCCATGGCGCCGCAGACCTGCGATAAGTGATCGAGATCCGTACCCGAGCCGATGTGCAAGTGCAGCCCGCTCACGGCGAGGCCGTGATGGTCGACGCGCCGCAATACGTCGTGCAGTTGCTCGTGCCAGATGCCGTGCTTCGACTGCTCTCCGCCCGTGTTCGTCTTCTGGCTATGGCCGTGGCCGAAGCCTGGGTTGATGCGCAGCGTGATCTCGCGTCCCGGCGAGCGCTCTCCGAGTTGGTCGATCATGTCGGGCGAGCCGCAATTGACGTGGATTTCCTCGCGCAGCACCACCTCCAGCGATTCGCGGTCGAAGATGTCGGCCGTATAGACGATCGCCGGCGGTTCGCCGCCGGCCGAATAACCGGCCGCCAGGGCACGAGCGATTTCTCCCGCGCTGACGCTGTCGACAAGCACCCCTTGTCGCCGCACAAGGTCGAGGATGGCAATGTTCGAGCACGCCTTCTGGGCGTAGCGGATCGTGTCGAACGCCCGCAGGTCTTCGATCCGCTCCAGAATCTTGGCCGCATCGTAGATATAGGCCGGCGTACCGAATTGACGCGCCAGGTCGACAACCGGGTAACCGGCAATATGGGTGCGAATGGTGGAAAAACCGGTAGCGGCGACGCTCATGGGACAAGACTGCACGTTTGTGGAGAAAATCCCAAAGTAGCAATGCCCGCGCAAGCGATCAACCGGTTGCGGCGTGCTAGAGTTAAACGGACAATGGACGTCAGCCACCACGCCTCAAGACGAACTTCCCAGCCCCTTACGGCCCGTGCCGCCCCGCACTCTGCAGACTACCGGATCGGCCGGCTGGCGTTCGATTGCCGCTCTTTGCGCCTGTCTCTTCGTTTTGCCCGGCTCGGCGGGAGCGGAGGATAGCAACCCAGCGGCCCAGCGTGGGCCGACGGCCGTTTGCCCCGTTTCGCGCGAGGCGGTTCGTCCCCAAGACGAATTTTGGTCGATCAACAGCCGGGGAACCTGCGCCACGTCGCCGGAGAGAGCGGTCGACGACCTGCGCTACGAGCAATACGTTCCGGGCAGGGGTTGGACGCGTCGCCAACTCGCGGACTTCGCGATTCAAGCGCCGGACGGGAACCAATCCAAAAGGACCGTGACGTCCTTTTTCATCGTAGGGAATTACTACACGCACGCGGAAGCAGTCAAGACGGGCTGGTATGCGTACCATCGGCTCGTGGCACATGGCGCCGACGACGTGGCCGTGCGGTTTGTCATCTGGTCATGGCCGGCCGATCCCGTGCCGGGACGCCGGCTGAACGACGCCAAGATCAAATTCACGCGCGTCGATCCTTCGGCCTACCAACTGGCCCGGCTCGTCGACCAACTCGATCCGGACGTTCCGCTTACCTTCTGCGGCTCCAGCTTCGGGGCCGGGATCGCCGGAGGAGCACTTCAGTTGCTGGCGGGCGGGAGGCTGGGTCCTTACCAGCTTGAGGCGGTGCCAAGGCCGAAGCGCCAGACCCGGCTTGTCGTGCTGGGGGCGGCGATCAACAACGACGCCTTCCTTCCCGGTCGCAAATACGGAATGGCCCTTTCGCAAGCCGAGCGCACGCTCGTTTTCGTCAACCCGGACGACCTGGCGCTGCGCGTTTATCATCGTCTCTTCTCGCGGCGGCGTGTGGTGTCGGCCCTGGGGCTCACCGGACCGGCCGGACTTCGCCGCTCTCCCCACGCCCCGCGTATCGAGCTGGCCTGGGCGAGTCCGCACGTGGGCCGGAAGCACGGCATGATGCCCTATTGGCAGTCGCCGACGCTCGTGGCCCGGATGCGGCCCTACCTGCTGATGCAGGTAATGCCGAGCAAGCAGAAGGGGACGGTTCGCTGACGGGCGGCTGAACGGATTGATCTGCTTGATCGCCGTCGACAACCATGGCCGCGGCCTATAGGCTTACCGGGGCCACGATCTGAATTCTTTTTTTTTGAACCCGCGACTTGCTTTGACTCCCCATGCAACACGATGACATCCGTATCGGCACGCTGGTCAAGGCCGATCGAAATCCGGCCGAGTATATCCGACAGATCTTGCCCTACGGTTTTGAGTCCTTTCAGCTCACGTTTCCGTCGAACCTCGACGGCTTTAACGTAGATCAGGTTGCCGAGCGGGTGCGCCGCGTGATCGACGAGCTTGGCGGCGGTGCGACGATCAGCTCCGTCGGCATCTATGGCAACCCTCTGGTCGATCCGCGTGTGGCCGAAGGTTTCGCCGCGCTGATCGATGCGGCCGACGCGTTCGGCTGCCGCCTTGTGTGCGGCTTCGCCGGGCGGATCGTCGATCGGCCAGTCCCCGAATCGATGCCCAAGTTCCGCCAGGTCTTCACGCCCCTGGCCAAGCGGGCGGAGGACCGAGGCGTGCGGATCGCCTTTGAAAACTGCGACATGCGAGGAACGTGGGAGGTGGGTGATTGGAACATCGCCCATGCGCCCAGTGCTTGGGAGATGATGTTTGGCGAGGTGCCCAGCGAGGCTCTGGGCCTGGAATGGGAACCTTGTCATCAAATGGTGAGCCTGATCGATCCGCTGCCGCAGTTGCGCAAATGGGTCCACAAGGTGTTTCACTTGCACGGCAAAGACGCCACGATCCTTTGGGACGTCATCCGCACCTATGGCATCCGCGGCGGCCGGCAGTATGTTTACCACCGCACGCCGGGCTTCGGCGAGACGAACTGGTCAGACGTGATCACCATTTTGCGCCAGGGTGGCTACCGCGGCGCGATCGACATCGAAGGCTGGCACGATCCGGTCTATCGCGATGAGTTGGAGATGACCGGACAGGTGCATGCTCTGCACTACCTGAAGGAGTGCCGCGGCGGCCAGTTCGTGCCGAATCCGCAGGTGTGAGGAGCGCGTCTCGCGATACCGTTGCCGCGACCATTGAACCGGTGGTCCGGTATGGTACGTTTGTGAAACCGATTCTGAGTTATACGCTCGTTTCGACCACGACCATAAGGCGCTCTCGAATGAAGTGGCATCGTTTGCTGGTCGCCTCGTACCTCGCGCTCCTTTTCCTCTTGGGCCATCCGGCGCCGGCCGGCGCCCAGCCGTTCCCCGATCAATTCGGGCAGCGGGGACCCGAAATCCCGCCAGAAGTGGTCGGCATCTACGTGGCGGTCGCGCTCGTCGCCGTGGTCATCGGCCTGGCGATCACGATCGTTATCGCCGTGCTGATTTCTAGCTGCTATGCACGGATCCCGCAGCAATATCGGGAGATGGAGCCCGGCATGGTCTATTTGATGCTCATTCCGTGCTTCAACCTCGTCTGGATCTTCTTCGTGACGCTCCGGCTGTCGCAATCATTTCAAAAATACTTTGCCGACATCGGGCGCAGCGACGTAGGCGACTGCGGTTACCAGCTTGGGCTCTGGTGTTCGATTTGCACCGTCGTGTCGGTGATCCCCTGCGTCAACTATGTCGCTGGTCCTGCGGCCCTTGTGCTGCTCATTCTTTACCTCGTGAAGGTTATCGGTTTGAAGAACCAGATTCCGGTCGCGACGGTCGGATAACCGCGTCATCGTCGGCCTACCGATCAAGAGCCGAGCCGCCGCCCTCTGCTGCCGCCGTCGGTGCCCTGAAGGGGTCTTCCAAGGCCCTTTATCTGCGCCCGGCTTCAAACGACCCCGACGACGTTGTTTGAAAAACAATGCCGAAGTCGTCTTTCGCTCCCGCGAAAGGACGCCCTTTCGCAGGATGCCAAAGGGCGGCGATAAGCGGCGGCAGGGCGTTTTCAAAAACAAAGCTAAGCACCGTCGATCGTGTTCGTTCAGGCGGGGGTGTAACCGTCGTTCCCGGATTTGCCACCTTTTTATTACTTCAATCGGGCAGGTCGGACTGATCGGAGCTTCGCGGCTCGGCGAGAAGAGGGGTTGGCGTCATTGCCGCAGCCCGAGAACAGGGAACCTCGGAAGTCTGAAGGGCAATGAGGCTTGTACTTAGCTGGAAGTTCGCGTCGGCGTGCTTGTCGATTCTGGCCCTCGTGTCGCTCAGCTATGTGACCGGCGCCGTGGTGATGTTCTATCGCCTTCCGTCGTCGGGTTGGCTGACCAACGCCTTTCTGGGCGCCCGAGTCTGGAACGATCGCAAAGAAGCTCAGCCACCGCTGTCCAAAGTCGGGACGCAGGCAACGCGGACGCGGGCCGGGTCGGGCAAAACGTTCGGCGGTTTCACCTTCTACACTTGCGGCGGCGACGAAGAGCTGGGCACGCAGGCGTTCTTGATCGACACCGAGCATCAGCTTGTG
The DNA here is from genome assembly GCA_035550375.1 of Pirellulales bacterium. GTDB lineage: Bacteria > Planctomycetota > Planctomycetia > Pirellulales > JAICIG01 > DASSFG01. The sequence goes on from DASZPH010000011.1 coordinate 17,258, forward strand.
CATCGCTGGTCGACCCGTTTCAGCCAGATATGGCCGAACCCCGGCAATGTCGACGCCTGGCCCAGCGACTCCTCGGTTTGTTTCTTCGCCTCTTTTCTGTATCCAAATGGCGACTTGCTCGTGGTATGCCAGGGTCAGAACCCGGTGGATTTCGGCCTGGCCAAGCTTGACAAGGATTCGAACGTACTCTGGACCTATGCCGCGCCGATCCACCACGACATCGACGTCGCCGAAGACGGGACCATTTACGCCCTTCAGCACGATTTTGTCTACGAAATGCCGCGCGGGCTGGAACGAATTCCGGTTCCCTGCCAGGTCGATTTTCTGATCGCGCTGTCGCCGGACGGCAAACCGTTGAGAGAGCCGATACCCATTCTCACGGCATTTCGCGATTCGTCGTATCGGGAGTTACTGACCCCGCTGGAAAGTCCGGTCAAGCAGCACCAGCCGCCAGTCGGTTCGACCGCGCCGCCGATCACGCACCTTCCGCCCGGCCCCGATCTGCTGCACACAAATTGTGTCCGCGTGCTCCGCCGCGACGTGGCGGACAGGTTCCCTGATTTTAAGGCGGGGCACGTACTCGTCTCCGTTCGCAACTTAAACGTCCTGGCCATGATCGATCCGGAACAGGGGCGGATCGAATGGGCCACGCGCGGCCCTTGGCTGGCCCAACATGATCCCCAATTTCTGGATAACGGTCATCTGCTGATCTTCGACAATTACGGCTCGCCCAAAGGCTCTCGCGTTCTGGAGTACGATCCCAAAACGCAGGCGTTTCCCTGGTCGTATTCGGGACCGACCGTGGCTGGTTTCTTCACCAGCGAACGAGGCATGAACCAGCGACTGGCCAACGGCAACACCTTCATCGTCAACTCGGAAACGGGCGAAATGATCGAAGTGACGCGCGACAAAGAAATCGTCTGGTCTTATTCGCTCGATCGTTTCATCACGACCGCCAGACGTTATTCCGCGGACGAACTGCCGTTTCTGGAGGTAGACAACGGCACGGGCAAGCGCCCGCAGTCTTGAGGGCCGTTCGGCAACCGTCGCCCTCTACTCGTTGTCCGCTCGCTTTTTGGCGGCTTTCTTCTTGGGCGCGGCCTTGGCCTTTTTCGCCGGGCGCCGGGCGGCGGGTTCGCCGTTGCTGGACGCGGGCTTGGACGCGGCGCGACGGCCGGCACCGCGACGCGTAGGACGCGTCACCGGTCCCCGCGCGGCACGCTCCGCAAGCAACTCGACCGCCCGCTCCTGGGTCAGCTCGTCTGGCGACATCGCTTTGGGCAGCGAAGCGTTCGTCGTTCCATCGGTCACATACAAACCATAACGCCCCTCGAACAGCTTCACGGGCTGCTTGGTGACGGGCGATTCGCCCAGGGTCCGCAGCGGCTCACGCGGCGCGCCAAACGCACGACGGGCTTTTTTGGGCTCGGCGAGAAGAGCGACCGCTTCCGCGAGCCGGATCTCCAGCGGAGAGACGCCCGCGGGGAGCGAGCGGGTCTCCGAGCCGCATTTTACGTACGGACCGAACCGGCCGTTGTTCACCACCACCGGCTCCCCGGCGAGCGGCGAGCCTTCCGGATGCTGACCCAACTCCCGCGGCAGCGAGAGGAGCTTGAGGGCCACCTCCAACGTCACGTCTTCAGGTCGCATCCCCTTCAGCAGCGACGCGTTCCGCGGCTTTTCCTCGTCGTCGGGCGTGCCCCGCTGCACGTACGGTCCGAAACGGCCCGTCTTCAAATAGACCGGCTTGTGCGTTTCGGGGCAGATACCCAGCGGCTCCTCGGCTTGCGCGGCCTGGCTGAGCATCTCCAGCCCTTTTTCGACCGTCAGCTCATCGGGCGGAAAGCCGTCGGGAATGCTCGCCCGCCGTTCCCCCTGTTGTAGATAAGGACCAAATCGCCCGACTCGCACAAAAATCGGCTCGCCCCCTTCCGGCTTGCCGATTTCCACCTGGCTGACGTCCCGGGCGCTGATCGCTTCGACCTTGTGCTCGAGCTGCTTCTTTAGCCCGTCGCGGCCGTTGCCAAAATAAAAATTGTGCAGGTAGTCGACCCACTTCGACTCGCCGCGGCTGATGGCGTCGAGCTCGTCTTCCATCTGCGCGGTGAACTGATAGTCGACGAGTTTCGGCAGATGGTTTTCGAGCAGTTGTGCCACGGCGAAAGCCGTCCAGGTCGGCACCAGGGCGTTGCCCCGCTTGAACACGTAATCTCGCGCCAAAATGGTGTCGATGATGGCCGCGTAAGTGCTCGGTCGGCCGATTCCCATTTCTTCCAAAGCGCGCGTCAGCGTCGCTTCGTTGAAGCGGCTCGGCGGTTGCGTCGTGTGCGATTTTGCTTCCAGCTCGCGGCAGGCAAGCTTCTCGCCCACCTCGACCGACGGGAGCACCGTCTCGCGGTCGGCCAGTTCGGCCTCGGGATCGTCGGAGCCCTCGACGTAGGCCCGCAGGTACCCTGCGAAGTCGATCGTTTTACCGCCGACCTTGAAGACCGCCTCTCCCCCTTCGATTGTGACGCTGATCCGCCGTCCGCGGGCGTCGGCCATCTGGCTGGCGATCGTCCGCTTCCAGATCAGGTCGTAGAGCCTGAATTCGTCGGGAGAGAGCTGGCCGCGCAGCGCTTCGGGCATGGCGAAGGGGTGGCCCGCGGGACGGATCGCCTCGTGGGCCTCCTGCGCGTTCTTCACTTTGGTCACGTAAACTCGCGGCTGGCTTGGCAGGTACTCTCTGCCGTATTGCGTTTCGACCAGTTGCCGGGCGGCATCGATGGCCACCTTGGCCAGGTTGGTCGAGTCGGTGCGCATATAAGTGATGTGGCCGTTTTCATACAGGCTTTGAGCCGCCTGCATCGTGCGCCGCGCCGTGAATCCCAGCTTGCGGTTCGCCTCTTGCTGCAGCGTGCTGGTGGTGAACGGCGGGTAAGGTTTTGACGTGTAGGGCGTGGTCTCGACCGCCGCGACGGCGAACTCGGCCGGCCGCAACCTGGCCGCGAGGTCGGTCACCTGCTGTTCGTTGAGCAGCAGCAGGTTGGGATCTTTGAGCTTGCCGGTCGCCGAATCGAAATCCTTGGTGGCCGGAACCTGCCGCCCCTGATAACTGACGAGCTGCGCGTCGAGCTCTTGGCCGGAGAGTTTGGCAAAGTGGCCGATCAGGTCCCAAAACGTGGCCGCCACGAACGCCATCCGCTCGCGTTCGCGTTGGACGATCAGCCGCACGGCCACGCTCTGCACCCGTCCGGCCGAAAGTTTTGGGCGTACCTTGCGCCACAAGAGGGGCGACACTTCGTAGCCGTATAGGCGGTCGATGATCCGCCGCGCCTCCTGGGCGCGCACCAGATCGTCGTCGATGTCGCGCGGGTGGGCCAGGGCGTCCTGGATCGCCTCCTTGGTGATCTCATGAAACACGAGCCGCCGCACGGGGACTTTGGGCTTCAGCAACTCGCGGAGGTGCCAGCTTATGGCCTCCCCTTCGCGGTCTTCGTCCGTCGCCAGGTAGAGCTCTTTGGCGTCTTTGACGAGGCTGCGGAGCTTGCGGACCTGCTCCGTTTTGCCGGGGGGCACGATGTAGACGGGGCTGAAGTTGTCGTGCACGTTCACGCCCAGGTAGGCCCAGTCCTCCTTCTTGTACTGAGCCGGAATCTGCTTGGCGCCCTGGGGCAGGTCGCGCACGTGGCCGATGCTGGCCTCGATCACGAAATCTCGCCCCAAGAAACCGCTGATCGTCCTTGCTTTGGCGGGCGACTCGACGATGACGAGTGATTTTCCGCCGGCACCGCCGCTCGACTTGCGGCTCGTGCTCGCTGCCTTGGGCGAAGATCCCGTCCCTGCCGCTGTACTGCTGCGCTTAGCCATGCGTCATGCGCTTGAGAGAAGTGGTGTGAGCGACCTTACTTCCTTCTTGGGATTGCATTTACGTCGACCGGGCCTAAAATGCAACGCCGCGGAAGTGTTCCGTAGTTGGTTCACTGCTTAGTCTTTGCAACTCCCGGCTGTCAAGGCGTCCCTTCCGAATTCGGGGGGGAGGCACGAGAAAAGGATATCACGTCATGGCGTCCCCGTTTCACATATTTCGCAAGCACCAGCGGGCCATGCTGGTGGTCGTCGGTATCCTCTGCATGATCGGATTTTCGATCGCCGGCGTCATCGATTATTCGGGGAGCACCCGAAGTGGGGAAGACCCGGTCGTCGCCACGGCCTATGGCAAGAACATCCGGTCAAGCGAGGTGCAGCAGATGCTTCGCCGGCGGGTGTTGGCCATCAACTTCATGGCACAGTGCAAAGCCGCCGAGTACAACCTACCCGACTTTGCCCAGTTATTTGCCAACACTTACGAACGCGAGGCCTTTGGCCCAGCCACGGAAGAGGACGTCGTCCGGGCATGGGTGCTCGGCGAACGCGCGCGGCAAATGGGCATGGTGGTCGACGATGACGCAATCAACGCCTTCATCCGGGACCAGACGGAGAACAAGGTCAAGGCAGACGCGATGCGGGCAATTGTTCAGCGGCTGGGCGTGGGGGCTCCGCAGGTTTTTGAAGCGCTGCGCAGCGAGTTGCTGGCCAAGCGGCTGCGAGACATGGCCCTCGGTGGAATGCAGGTGACCCCGGCGCAGCGCTGGGACTACTACCGGCGACAAAAGCAACAAGCCACGGTAGAAGTAGTGCCGATCCGGGTTGAAGATTTCATCGGTGAAGTGCCCGACGCTCCGGACGAGGATTTGCGGGCGTTTTTCGATGCCCACAAAGAGCAGGAGCCGAATCCGGAGTCGCCGCTGCCCGGTTTCAAGGTGCCCAAACGGGCCGCGTTTGAAGTGGTGATCGCGAAATTCAGCGACTTTCTCGACCCAAGCGCGGTGACCGAGGAGGAGATCAAGGAGCAATACGAGAAGGCCAAAGATGCGAGGTTTCCCTGGGACGAATCGGCGCTCGAAGATCAAATCGACGAACCCGGACCCGCCACGGAGGAGGAGCCGACGCAGACAAGCGAGGAAAACCCCGAAGAGAAAAAGGCCGGCGAGGGTGCGGCTGGCGACAACACGGGCGGCGAACCGAAGGAGAGCGAAGACGGCTCAGCCCCCAAGCCCGGCGAAAAGGGGCGCTCGTCGTCGATGAGCCCCAAACGCACGATTGCCGGCCTGATTGCCCACCCGGCGGCGGCCGTCGCCGGGTTGCTGGCGGCGGACGACGCCGACCCCAGCGCCGCCGGCACAAAGCCGGCCGACCAACCGGCCGGTGCCAAGGACGCGGTCGGCAAAGGCAGCAACGCAACGACTACGGCCAAGCCTGCTGAGGCGGAGGAGACGGGCGAAGCGAAGAAATCCAGCGGCGCGCCGTCTGGCGAAAAGGCCGGCAGCGAGAAGTCGCCCGGCAAAAAAATAAAGCTTCCGCCCTTGATTACGAGTGAAAACGTCTTGCCGCGCGACATCCGTCAGGGACCGCGTCCCAAGTACGCGCCCCTCTGGCAGGTCGAGGACGCGATCCGGGACGAACTGGCCCGCAAAAAGGCCAACGAGAAGATCGAGGAGGCGCTCCGCTTCGTGCGCGAAAAGATGCGTGCCTACACGCGCAGTCTTGGCCCGGACGATGCCGAAGTCAAGATGCCCGACCTGGCGAAAGTGGCGGCGGCCCAACACCTGTCGGTCGTCGAGACCGGCCAGGTATCCGAACTGGAACTGCGGGAAAAATTCCCCGAGATCGCAGAAGCCCACGGCGACCAGCGGAATATTCCCTTCAGCTACATCGCCTTCAACGCCATGGGAAAGCTCCAGAACACCACGGTGCAGGATCTGGAGACCAACCGCTACCTGGTTTGGAAAATCGACGAGCAAGACGCGTATGTGCCCGATTTCGCCGACGTGCGGTCCAAGGTTCTGCGGGTCTGGAAGATCACGAAGGCCCGAGACCTGGCCGTCAAACGAGCCAAGGAACTGGCGGAAGAAGCGAACAAGGCCCAAAAGCCTCTCAAGGAACTATTTGCCTCTCGCGAGGGGCTTTCCGTCGTTCAAACGGCCCCCTTTTCCTGGTTGACCCGCGGCACCGCCAACGTCGACAACCGCGCGCCGCCGAAGATCAGCGAGGTGGAAGGTGTCGAATCACCTGGCCCCGATTTCATGAGAGAGGTCTTCAATCTCGGCGTGGGGGCATCCGGGGAAGCGATGAACGCCCCGCAGACGATCGCCTACGTGGTGCGGCTCATGTCGCTTGAGCCTTCGCGCGAACGGCTGCGCCCCGCCTTTTTGTCCGATTCCTTTGCCCTTTACAACGAGGTGGCGAGGGAGGACATGGGGGAAGTGTTGCTGGCCTGGATCAAGGGGCTCGAAGCCGAGGCCCAACTGACCTGGAAGAACCCCGAAGCGAAACGCCGGTAGGCCGTCGGCGCGGGTTTGAGTTCGCGTGCGCTCTCGTACAAAAACTGCTCACCGCAAGGATTGCATGCGGTGGGGGTAACGGCACGGGGCGGCGTGATGGCGACGTTCGGCGCGGGCGACATTCGGAATGTTTGGCATGGCATTGAAGGACGAGTTCGAAGCGATCGTGCGGCCGGATGAACCGCTGGCCCCGCACACCTGGTTCCGGCTGGGCGGACCCGCCGAATATCTTGCCGAGCCGCGCAGCGTGGAAGAGCTGGCCCGATTGATTAAGCGCTGCCAGGACGAAGAGCTGACGGTCCGGTTGCTAGGCGGCGGATCGAATATTCTGGTGCGCGATGAAGGAGTACCCGGCGTCGTCATCCGCCTGGCCGACGCCGGGTTTGCCCAGGTCGAGGTTCGCGGACGCCGCATCGTCGCTGGCGGCGGCGCTAAGCTGGGGCACGTTATCTCCACGGCCGTGCGCGAAGGGTTGGCCGGTCTGGAACCGCTGGTGGGAATTCCAGGGACGATCGGCGGCGCGCTGCATGGCAACGCGGGCAGCCGCGGCGGCGACATCGGCCAGTGGACTCGGCGGGCGACCGTGATGTCTCGCAGCGGCGAGATTTCCGAGCGACAGCGAGAAGAGCTGGTCTTCGCCTATCGGCACAGCAGCCTCGACGAGCTTGTCATCCTGAGCGCCGAGTTTGAGCTCGACCCCGAGGATCCGGAGCAGCTCACGAAACGTATGCAGAAACAATGGATTGTGAAAAAGGCCGCGCAGCCGTTGGGGCATCAAAGCGCAGGCTGCATTTTCAAGAATCCACGAGGCATGAGCGCCGGCATGCTCATCGACCAGGCCGGCCTGAAAGGAACTCGCGTCGGTGGCGCGGAGGTGAGCGACCGTCACGCGAATTTCATCGTGGCCGAGCCCGGTGCCACGACGCAAGACGTGTTGCGGCTGATCGAACTGGTACGAAGTCGTGTGGCCGATCGCCTGGGTGTGGAGTTGGAGTTGGAGATCGAAGTCTGGTAGCCATGTAAATTGGCGGGACTCGCTTCGGCTTGTCCCCCTGCGTTGGCTGCAGGGCTGCTGTCACGGTTCTCGCCGTCAAGGAGGATGGCCATGCTCTTGGACACGAATGGGTGGCGCTTCGCCGGCGCGTCAGCCGGCCGAAGAATCACCCTGGCACGCGGCGGCGCGTTAATCGCCCGGATGCCGCGCGAGGCGCGGGCGGCGGAGGTCACCCTATGATGCCCGGTGACAAGAACAAGCCGCTGCCAAAGCCCGAAACGCAATCTCAGGCCCGTTCCTTCAGGCGGCGGTTGAGGTGGGTGACGGCCATCGTCTTGCTGCTGATCGCCGCGAGCGGGGTCTACACACTCTGGCGATCCGTGGGACCGCGCGTGATCGGCTTGCCGCAGTTCATCGTGGCGGCCGAAGACGTCCACATCACACCGCCGCCCAAGTGGATTCGCACCGACGTGCGAGCCGAGGTGGTACGCGAAATCAACCTGGCGGGGCCCATCTCGATTCTGGACGAGGAGTTGGGTGAGCGGTTTTACGAGGCGTTTGCCGCCCACCCCTGGGTGGCCAAGGTCAGTCGAGTCATCAAAAGGCCCCCCGCGGCGGTCGATGTGGAGCTTGTCTACCGCCGGCCCGTGTTGATGGTGCAGGTGACGGACGGTTTGCTGCCCGTTGACGCCGACGGCGTGCAACTCTTGACAGCGGATTTTTCCCCGTTGGAGGCGATGCGCTACCCAAGATTGGTCGACGTGGGGCGCGAGACGCCCCCGCCCGCCGGGACGCGCTGGAGCGACGCCCGCGTCGTCGCGGCGGCCTCCTTGGCAGCGGCGTTGATTGACGCCTGGCAGGAATTGGGGCTGCACCATTTGGCACTAGCACGCCAGCCGCCGCCCAGTGCTGCGGGGCCGTTTCAGTTTGAGCTGTTCACCAAGGAAGGGACATGCGTCCTGTGGGGCGCTGCCCCGAACTCAGATGGCGAGGGCCAAGCCGCAACGGCAGACAAACTATCGAGGCTGCGGAAATACCACGCCGACCACAATTCCTTGGAAGGTTCTCGAGGCCCGCAAACGATCGACCTGCGTGTACCTCACGGGGTGCCCACGTCACCGCGAACCGCTGAACGTCCGCCACCGCGCGATGCGTGAACAGCCGGCACAAAACCGCGCTTCGCAGCAGCCGCCGCTAAACGTCGCCGGCTTCATCCGCCCCGGCCCAAGCAGCCGCCGAATCGCCCAGGGTGAGCTCTTCACGAACGATGCTTAGATGGGGCGGAGCGTCGATGCCGATGCGCACCGAACCGGGCCCAAGACGCACCACGGTAATCGTGATGTCGTCGCCAACTCGAATCCGCTCGTTGACTTTTCGCGTAAGTACCAGCATGGGTTGCTTCCTTGCACCAGAGTGAAAGGCCCTGTGGCCACCTCTCGGTGGGACCGCTAGCATACTGGTGCTAGCACCGCTGTGCAAGCAGTTTCCACCACGTGGCGTAAACCGTTGTGAAGACAGAAGTTGTCGTTGTTGATCCGTTGCGGCCCGAGGCTGACCTGCTCGCCCGGGCGGCAGACGTCTTGCGCCGCGGCGGACTGGTGGCTTTCCCCACGGAGACCGTATACGGCCTGGGCGCCAACGCTCTCGACGAGGCGGCGGCAGCACGCATCTTCGCCGCCAAGGGACGCCCCGCTGGCAATCCGCTTATCGTTCACGTGGCAACGGTCGACCAGGCGAGACAGCTTGTTGCGTCGTGGCCGGCGGCGGCCGAGCGGCTGGCCGCGAGGTTCTGGCCGGGACCTCTCACCCTGGTGCTGCCAAAATCTCGTGCGGTTCCCGATTTGGTGACGGCGGGAGGGCCAACGGTGGCGCTGCGCTGTCCGGCGCATGCCGTCGCCCGTGGCCTGATCGAGGCCGCTGCCGTGCCCGTCGCCGCCCCCAGCGCCAATGTGTCCACGCGTGTCAGTGCCACGCGCGCCGAACACGTGCTGCGGGGGCTGGGCGGACGAATCGACATGCTTCTCGACGGCGGTCCGACGCCCGGTGGCCTGGAATCGACCGTGCTCGACGTCACGACGGCGCCGCCGCGGTTGCTCAGGCCGGGTTTGGTGTCGCGCCGCGATATTGAGGCGTTGATCGGCCCGATCGAAGTCGGCTCTTGCTCTCCCTCGGGCGCCCCGGCTCGGTCTCCGGGGATGCTCGAACGGCATTACGCCCCGTCTGTTCCGCTGGAGTGCCTGGAGGGGAGCTGGCAGCGCGTGAAAGAGCTTTGCCTGGCTGGAATGCGAGTCGGTTGGTTGACGCTTGGTTCGGCGCCGGAGGACGGGCTCAGCGGGCTTTTTGCGGTGGAAATGCCGCCCGACCCCGCAGGCTACGGTTCGCAGCTCTACGCGGCCCTGCACAGCCTGGAAGCGATCGGGCTCGACCGAATCGTGGTCGAGCTTCCGCCCCGGGAGGAGGCCTGGCTGGCCGTGCACGACCGGCTTCGTCGCTCGGCCACGCCGTAATGTCCTAAACTTGTGGCGGGGGCACCCGTGTAGATGTGAGCGGACGCGCACACCACCACGACGCGATCATCTTGCCTAACGTTTGCGATCGATTTTTGCTAGACTGGGGGCCGTTCCCGGCCCGCCGGGTCCGACCAGCCGTCTCTTCTTAGCAGTAGCTGCCGTGATTATCGTTCTCAAACCCGAAGCCACCGAAAAGCAGATCGAGCACGTTGTCGAACGGGTCGAGTCACTCGGCCTCAAGGCGCACTTGAGCCGGGGTACGTACCGGACGATCATCGGCGTGATCGGCGACGAAGCCAAGCTGCAAGCCGCGCCGCTGGCGGCGATCCCGGGCGTGGCCAACGTCGTGCCGATTCTCCCGCCGTACAAGTTGGCCAGCAATGAGGCCCACCCCGAGCCGAGCATCATCGAGGTCGCCGGCGTGAAGATCGGCGGCGGGTACCTGGCGATGATCGCCGGCCCATGCGCCGTCGAGAGCCCCGAGCGGATGGACGCCATCGCCAAGGCGGTCAAGGCGGCAGGCGCCAACCTGCTGCGCGGCGGAGCGTTTAAACCTCGCACCAGCCCCTACGCTTACCAGGGGATGGGAGAAGAGGGGCTGAAAGTCCTCCGCGACACGGGGGACAAATACGGCTTGCCGGTCGTCACCGAAGTGATGGACCCGCGCCGCGTCGAGCTTGTGTACCGCTACACCGACATGTTTCAGATCGGCGCCCGGAACATGCAGAATTTCAGCCTCCTGACCGAAGTGGGCCAGGCTCGCAAGCCCGTGCTGTTGAAGCGTGGCATGAGTGCAACCGTCAAGGATCTTTTGATGAGCGCCGAGTACATCCTGTCGGAAGGCAACTCCAGCGTCGTCCTCTGCGAGCGGGGCGTGAAGAGCTTCGACCCGATTACTCGCAACCTGTTCGACGTCGCCGCCGTGCCGGCCACCAAGGCCCTCTCTCACTTGCCGATCATCGTTGACCCGAGCCATGCCACGGGCCGGCCCGATCTGATCGGGCCGTGCGCCCTGGCGGGAATTGCCGCCGGCGCGGACGGCGTTCATATCGAGGTGCACAACTGCCCCGAAGAGGCCCTTTCGGACGGACCGCAAGCCCTGTTGCCCGAGCAATACGCGGCGGTGGCCGCCCAGATTCGCGCCTTGGCCGGGTTGCTTGGAAAGCAGATTTCTACCATCGAACACGATGCGCCGCCGGCGGCGCGGGCCATGGCGGTGGCCGGACGGGCAAGGTAACGGCATGGGAGGATGGGTTTCCTGCCCGGCACGGAGGCGGGAAGGCCGTCCTCCGCGAACGGACCGCGTGCCCTCACGGTGTTAGGGCGGCCTGGGAAGGCCGCGCCGCGTAGGCACAGCAATGGGACAAGACAGTAGCGAGGCAAGAGCGTGAGACGATTTTTCATCGCGGGCAATTGGAAAATGAATCTCAATCGCCAGCAGGCGGTTGAGCTGGCCAAAGGGGTGGCGGCCGGAGCCCAGAAATTCCCCCAGGTCGAACTGGCCGTTTGCCCGCCCGCCGTCTATCTCGAGGCGGTTGGTCAGGTGCTCGCGGGCAGCGAGGTCGGCCTCGGCGCCCAAAACATGTATCACGAGGCCTCGGGCGCCTTCACCGGAGAAATCAGCGCCGCCATGCTCGTGGATGTGGGTTGCCGCTACGTGATTCTTGGTCACAGCGAGCGTCGGCACCTGCTCGGCGAAACCGACGAACAGATCAACCGCAAGGTGCTGGCCGCCCTTTCCGCCGGGCTCACCCCGATCGTTTGCGTCGGAGAATTGCTCAGAGAGCGCGAGGCGGGAGAAACCGGCGAGGTCATCCGCCGTCAGTTCGAGGGTTCGCTGGCGGGAATCGCGGCCGACCAGATGAAAAAAATCGTCATCGCCTACGAACCGGTGTGGGCCATCGGTACGGGCAAGGTGGCCACGCCAGAGCAGGCCCAGGAGGTTCATCTCGACCTTCGCAAGCTCATTGCCACCCGCTACAATGCCGATTTGGCCCAAACCGTGCGGATTCAATACGGCGGTAGCGTCAAGCCGAGCAACGCGGGCGAGTTGCTGTCGCAGGCCGACATCGACGGTGCGCTGGTCGGGGGCGCCAGTCTGAAGGCCGACGATTTTTTGGGGATTGTTGCAGGAGCCAGATAGGCCATGATGTTGTTCCTTAAGATTCTGATGTTCCTCACGTCATTTATTTTGATCGTGCTGATTCTGCTGCAGCGCGGTCGCGGCGGCGGTCTGGCGGGGGCCTTGGGGGGCATGGGCGGGCAAAGCGCCTTCGGCAGCAAGGCGGGGGACGTGTTTACCCGGATTACCTCGGGCGTGGCCATCGTCTGGATCGTCCTCTGCGTGGGTGCCCTGAAGTATTTTGGGACTTCGACCGACCTTTTCGATCCGAACGCCGGCGGCGCCGCGGTGCCGGCTCAGGAGTCGATCGAGCGTCAGACCGGGAAACAGAAAGCGTCTCCCTTGGGCACGAGCGGTAGTCCGACTGGAACCAAGTCGCCGGCCGGCGGGAAGAGCCCGGCGGGCGAATAGAGTCCGTCACGGAGTTATCCGTTGCTTCTCAGCATGACCGGCTTCGGCGAGGCCCACCGTCAGACCGATGGTGTTGCGGTCGCCGTCGAAGTGCGGACGATCAACAATCGCTATTTCAAGCTAACGCTCAAGTGCGGCGAAGGGTATAGCCTGCTCGAGCCCGACATCGAAGGCGTGGTGCGTCAGCAGATTCGCCGCGGCACGGTGCAGGTGTCGTTGCGGGTCGATCGCGTTCGCGGCAGCGAAGACTACCAGCTCAACCAGGTGGTGCTGGCCAACTATCGCCGCCAGATCGAGCAGCTCAGCGAGCGCTGGCAGCTCGGCGAACTGGTGCCTCTCGCCCAGTTGCTGCTGCTGCCCGGCGTGGTGATCGAGAATCCGACCAGCCCGGCCGAAGCCGAGGAAGAGTGGCCCCTGGTCCGGGAGACCCTCGTGGCCGCCATGGAAAATCTCGCCCACATGCGCCGGGAAGAAGGACGGGCCATGGCCGCCGACCTGCGGGCCAACTGCCTGGCCATCGCCTCCGAATTGAAACAGATCGAAGAGCGGGCGCCTCTCGTGGTCGAGGCCTACCGCTCTCGCCTGGTCGAGCGCCTGCAAGGGATGCTGGCGGAGTTCGCCGTCACGCTCGATCCGGCTGACCTGATCAAGGAGGTCGGCCTGTTTGCCGAGCGAAGCGATATTTCCGAAGAAATTGTCCGGCTGCGGAGCCACCTGGAGCAGTTCGACTCGATCATGGAGCTGCCGGAAAGCTCCGGCCGGAAGCTAGAGTTTCTTACTCAGGAAATGTTTCGAGAAACCAACACGATCGGTTCCAAGGCAAACGACGTGCAGATCGCCCGACACGTGATCGAGATCAAGGCGTCGATCGAACGGATTCGTGAGATGATCCAGAACGTTGAATAAGACTTGTAGCCGGTGCGAGGTTTTTGCCAGCAGCGATCACCGCGTTGTTTCACGGGTAGCCAACGGCGCCCGCGGCTGCATCAAGACTCGGCATCGAAAGACAATCCGGGGCAGTTGGCAGTTCGGCGTCCGCGGGCGCCGTTGGCTACCGGTTAAGCGATGGTGCAACAAGCCGCCCTAACCCTTCCCAGTACTACTATGCCGACGATCGAGGAAGTCATGACGGGCAAGCTGGTCGTCATTTCGGGGCCGTCGGGGGCCGGAAAGACGACCCTCTTGAAGCGGCTCTATGCCACGACGCCCGTGCCGCTGGTGACCAGCGTTTCCGCCACCACCCGGCCCCCGCGGCCGGGCGAGGTCGACGGCGTCGATTACCACTTCCTTAGCAAGGAAGAGTTTGCCCGCAGGCGCGAGCGGGGAGAGTTTGTGGAGTGCTTTGAGGTCTACCAGCGGGGCGACTGGTACGGGACGCTCAAGAGCGAAGTCACCCCTAGATTGGCCGCGGGAAAATGGGTAGTCTTAGAGATCGACGTGCAAGGAACGCTGGCGGTGCTCAAGCAGCATCCCGATGCGGTGACGATCTTTGTGCGCCCCAGTTCGCTGGGCGAGTTGGAGCGCCGGCTCCGCGACCGGGGCACCGAAAGCGAAACGGCCCTCCAGCGACGGCTGGAAGTGGCCCGCCGCGAGTTGGCCTCGGCCGACCGCTATCGCTATCAGGTCATCAACGACGACGTCGATCAGGCGTTAAAGCAATTGCGTGATATCCTGTCGGCCCTCGATATTGAACGAGATGGAGGTTGAACGAGATGATTGACGAGCTTCGTGAAGAAGCCATCGTGAACAAGGTAGGGGGCCGATTCAAGCTGTCGACGCTGATTCAAAAGCGTCTCGTGGCCCTCAACGCCGGTAGCCGGCCCCTGGTCGACACCAAGAGCGAAGACAAGCTCGAGATCGTGATCCAGGAGATCATGCAGGACAAGATCTTTCTCGACACGTCGGCCAATCTGCGCACCGTCGAGCAACCGGAAGAAGCGGGCGGCCCACCTGAACTTGACCTCGCTGATTTGACCTGACGCGGCTTTACCGCAGCCAAAGAGGCATCCCGGGACATCCGGCCTACTGGCGCGCAGCTCACACCCTTAGGCTCTAGAAACCATGAAGGGCCGAGAGATGCTGGTCGGCGTGACGGGCGGAATCGCCGCCTACAAGACGGCGGCCCTCGTCAGCCGACTCGTTCAGGCCGGCGCGGGCGTCTCGGTGGTGATGACCGAGGCGGCAAAGCAGTTCATTGGGCCTGCCACGTTCGAGGCCCTGACCGGCCGGCCCGTGCACTTGGGCGTTTTCAACGAAGTCGGCCATCCGCTGGGGGCCCACATCGACCTGGCCGAGCGCGCCGAGTTGCTCTGCGTTGCTCCCGCAACGGCCAACTTCCTGGCCAAAGCGGCCTGCGGACTGGCCGACGACCTGCTCAGCACGCTCATGCTGTCCGTGGCCGGCAAAGTGATCGTCGCGCCGGCCATGAACAGCGAGATGTGGGCCAAGCCCGCCGTACAGCGGAACGTCGAGCGACTTCGCGCCGACGGCGTCGTGGTCGTCGACCCCGAAGAAGGCTGGCTAAGCTGCCGCAAGGTCGGCGCCGGCCGCATGGCCTCCCCCGAGACGCTATTTGCGGTGGTCTCCCAGGTTATCACCCAGCGGCAGGCGTAAGCACCCGGGGGAATGCGTCGGCTCCCGCCCAAGCGTCCTGCAGGGGTCGCCGCAGAACAGTCAGATCTCGACGCCCAACCCAGGACTGTCGGGCACAAACAGGCGATCCGCTTCATACCGCAGCGGCGGGTCACACAGGGCGCTCTCGAAGTAGATTGGCCCGATCAGGTCGCCAGGAAACCGTTCGCACAGCAGATTGGGCGTGGCTACCGTGACGTGTGCCATGGCGGCGGTGGCGACTTCGCGTTCCAGATTACTGCCGATCGTGCAGACGATGCCGGCCGCCTCGGCCATTTTGGCAATGGACTGCGTTGGACGGATGCCCCCGTGTTTGCCGGGGTACAGGCTTAACACGTCGGCGGCTTCGTGGCGAATCACTTCCAGGGCGTCAAGCGGGGTAAAGACGCTTTCGTCGGCCATCACCGGAATGGCCGTTTTCCGGCGCACGTTGGCCATCGCCCGGTGGTCGCCGCGGCGGGTGGGTTGTTCAAACAGGGCCACGCCGAGCGGTTCAAATTGGCTGGCCGCCCAGACGGCCTGCTCGACGGTGTAGCCTCCGTTCGCGTCAACGGTCAGCATTACATCGGGCCCGATCGCCTCGCGCACGGCCCGCAACCGCTCGACATCGGCCCGCGGGTGGGGATCTCGCGCGACTTTCACTTTGATGCAAGTCCAGCCTCGCTGGACCATCCGCGCCGCCCGTTCGGCCGCCACCGCCGGCTCCACCGCGCCGACGACGAATTTCAGTCGCACTCCGCTCCCAGCCACGGCCGCATCGCAACCGCCAAGCAGTTTGTAGACCGGCACGCCAAGCGTCTTGCCCTGCAGGTCGAGCAGGGCCATTTCGACCGCCGCCTTGGCGAAGCTGTTGGCATGAATTGCCCGATCGAGCCGGCGAAGAATCCATTCGCAATCGAAGGGGTCAGCCCCCAACAAGACGGGCTTGATCTCCTGCTCGAACAGCGCGATCACCCCCGCCTGCGTTTCGCCGCTCCAGATGCAGGTGACGCTCGCCTCGCCGAAACCGATCCGGCCCTCGTCGTCGCCAAGTTTCACTAATACATATTGCCCGACGAGGTGCGAGCCCAGCGAGCTAATGATGGCGATGTCGGGGCGAACTTGACCTTCAATCGGTGCTGCGGTGGCGCTGGTGATCGGCATGGCGGCTCTTTTTTTCGGCCCATTGTACACGGCATCCGGCGATTTGCTTGCATTCTTCGCTATCGCCGATATGTTGACGTGAAGGGCGGCCAGGGATAGCGCGCGTCGTTTTTCGTCGGTTCCCTTGGCCCATGTCGTTGGCGGCCGGTTCTCGGTTTTAGCATGGGGAGGCCATATGTCCCGGTGTGCGCTGCCGCGCCGTTTGCACGCCCGCAGGTCGTCACGATTCGTTTGGCGCCGCATCATCCGCTGTGGCGAGCCGCTGGAACATCGGCAGCTTCTGTCAGCCCTCAGCATGATCGAGTCGCCCTCTGGCGCTTTGGCCCTACCGGCGGCGCACGGCTCGCCGCTGGTGACAAGTCCTATCCCGTATGGAGATACGCCGGCCCAGATTCGCAGCGCGTACGGCTTCAATCAGGTCGCGTTCAATAGCGGGACGAGCACGATTGCCGGCGATGGGGCCGGCCAGACCATCGCCATCGTCGACGCGTATGGCGACTCGAGGATCGCCAGCGACCTGCACGCTTTTGACGTCCAGTTTGGTCTTCCCGACCCGTCGCTTAGGGTCGTCAACCAGCACGGCGGGACGAGGCTGCCGGGCGACAACGGCAGTTGGGCGCTGGAGACGGCGCTCGACGTCGAGTGGGCTCATGCCGTCGCGCCGAAGGCCAATATCTTGCTTGTGGAAGCAAACGACAACAGCCTCGGCAACCTGCTGGCGGCCGTCAACTACGCGCGCCATCAGCCGGGCGTCGTCGCCGTTTCGATGAGCTGGGGCACCGCGGAGTTTCTGGGCGAAACCTCATACGACACCTATTTCACCACCCCCACGGGACACTCGGGCGTGACCTTCGTGGCCGCCTCTGGCGACAGCGGCGCGGGAACCATCTGGCCGTCAGTCTCCTCGAACGTCCTCGCCGTCGGCGGCACGAATTTGAACACCGACACGTCCGGCGACTACCTCGGCGAAACGGCTTGGAGCGGCAGCGGCGGCGGCCTGAGCGCATACGAGAGCCAGCCAACATACCAGTCGCAAAGCGGGTTGGTGACCCAAAGCACGACGCAGCGGACGACGCCTGACGTGGCCTACGACGCCGACCCGGCGAGCGGCGTGGCCGTTTACAATTCGGTCCCTTATGGTGGGGCGTCGGGGTGGTTCCAAGTCGGCGGCACCAGCGCCGCGGCGCCACAGATGGCCGCCCTAGTAGCCGTCGCCGATCAGGGCCGGCAGATTGCCAACGGCGGCGTCGCGAATCCGCTGCCGAACGCCCAGGCCAACCTCTACAGCCTGGCAGCCAGCCCCGCGAGTTATTCGAGCAACTTTCACGACGTTACCTCCGGCAGCAACGGGTCGGCGCAGCTCGACAATGCGGCCGCCGGCTACGACTTGGTGACCGGATTGGGAACACCCAAGGCCGCCGCCCTCGTGCAAAGCCTCGTGACCGCGCAACCGACGACGGTCGTGTCGACGGTTGCGACCGGTACCAAGCCCGCATCCGCTTCTCCCGAAACCGCGCTTGATCCGACCGTGTTGGTAGAGATCCTGCTTCTCACTCCGCAGCCGACGGCGACCGTGCCGACGCTTGTTCCCCTCGCTATGCCCAACCCCAATCTTTCTACGCCCGCCGTCTCGGTCGCCTTGCCTTCCGCCGCCCCCGTACAATTTGCCGTCAACAGCCTGCTCACCGACGATCCAGTGGCTGTCCCGTTCAAAGCGCCAAAACGGGCGAGCCAGCCGCCCGAGGCACTGCCCGCCGCAACCGATGGTCCGACCTCAAATCGCGACACGATTCGCGGCGACGTCTTGGGTCACGTCGGCGAAAGTTCGCTGTTCGACGATTGGTCGATGTTCGCCAGCCTCGACGACGGGGTTCCTGCTTGCGACGCCTGTTTCGTTGATGCAGTGCTGGCCGACACGTTGGGCACGGTTGGCGAGGCGGCAAGCGGCGTGACTTCTCGCGCTCCCCAGGCCGCCGGTCTCGTGGGCCTTGTCGCACTGGCCGCGATTGTGGACAGGGCGAACCATGTCGCCTTAGATGACCGGCGCGTGGGCTTGCGGTGGGAACGGAGCAAGGGCCGCTGGCACGAGCGAACCTAGCTCCGCGTTCAGTCCGAAGCCTCGATCATTTCCGCTCGCCTTGTGACCGTACGCAACGACTTTCCCCACCGTTGGGGTAGAGCCTTGCGTAGGCAAGCACGTTGCTCGTGCTGGATCGGTCGTGTTAACCGTCATCAGCCGCGTTCTCGGCCCGGTCCGAACCTCCATACAGCTTCGGCCGCCCCGCCGGAGCTATATACAGATGGCGTAGCTTTGCGCCCTCACCCGGCATCGTACAGGCAGCGTCATGAGCCAGTTAGAGCTCGATGATAACCGTCGGATCTTGATTGTCGACGACAACGCCGACATCCACACCGACTACCAGCGCGTGCTCAGCGACAACCACACGGCCGATTCGCTGGCGGCGGCCGAGGCGGACCTGTTTGGTGAATCGCCGCTCGCGGAAGGGCATCGGCCGGCTTTCGAACTTTGCCATGCGTCGCAAGGTGAAGAGGGATATGAGCTGTTATGCCGCGAGACCGGTGAAGAACGGCCCTTTGCCCTGGCCTTCGTCGATATGCGAATGCCACCCGGCTGGGACGGCCTGACGACGATCAAAAGGCTCTGGGAGGCCGATTCCCGCTTGCAGGTCGTGCTGTGCACGGCCTATTCAGATTATTCCTGGTTCGAGATTTGCGAGGCCCTCTCGCCCAAGGATCGCCTGTTGATCCTGAAGAAACCGTTCGACGCCATCGAGGTCCGTCAACTCGCGGCCAGTTTGGTGACCAAATGGAATCTGAGCCGGGCTGCCGACCGGTCTCAACGGGAGTTGGAACGGGCCGTCGAGCTGCGCACACAACAGTTGCGAGAGGCGAAAGAGGCGGCCGACCGGGCGTCGCGCAGCAAGAGCGAGTTTCTCGCCAACATCAGCCACGAGATTCGCACGCCTTTAACGGCCATCCTCGGTTTCACCAGGCTACTCATGGACGGCGCCGATCAGAGCGAGGAGCGGAACGATTACCTGCAGATCATTCGGGCCAACGCCGAACACCAACTCGTGCTGATCAACGATCTGCTCGACGTCTCCAAGATCGAAGCGGGGAAGTTGCAGGTTCAGCGAGTCGCCTGCCCGGTGCACGACATCCTCGATGAGGTCGTCCAGACGTTGCGCTACCGGGCCGAGGAGAAAGGGCTGGCCCTGGCGAGCGTCTGGCCCGTTCCCGCTACCGAACCGATCTACACCGATCCTTCGCGGCTGCGGCAATTGCTCATCAACCTGATCACGAACGCCATCAAGTTCACCGATTCCGGGTCGGTGAGAGTCGTCGCGCAGACGATCTCGGCCGAGAGCCGAAAACGACTGCAGGTCGAGGTGATCGATACCGGCATGGGTATCGCGCCGGACAAGCAAGAGCTCATTTTCGAGCCTTTCGTCCAGGCCGACGGCTCGATCGCTCGGCGCTACGGCGGTACGGGGCTCGGCCTGGCGATCAGCCGCAGCCTGGCCGGCCTGCTGGGAGGCACTCTCCGGGTTGCCAGCCAGGTCGGGGTCGGCAGTACCTTTACGCTCGTGATCGACGCCGAGCATCCCGCTCAGCGAGAAACCTCATCCGGAGAGCCCGTTGGCGCCAGTTCCGGCGAGGCCGCGGCAGCGCTGACGGCTTTGCGCGGCTGCCGTTTGCTGATCGTGGAGGACAACCCGTTCAACCGCAAGCTCATCCGCCTGACTTTTGAACGGGCTGGGGCGGTCGTCGAGACCGCAGAGAACGGCCAATGCGGGGTGGAGAAAGCGGAGCGGGCAACCTTCGACGTGGTCTTGATGGACATGCAAATGCCGGTCATGGACGGTTTCACGGCCACCACGTGCTTCCGTCGGCGCGATTATGCCGGACCGATCATTGCCCTGACAGCCCATGCCCTGCCCGAAGAGAGGGAAAAATGCCTGGCCGCCGGCTGCGACGCCTTCGTCAGCAAGCCGATCGATCTTGACCATCTCAAGATGGTGGTGGCCGAATTCGCCGCCTCAACTTTAGGCTCGGGGCGGCGATTGTCCGTCGAGGGTGGGTGCCCCAGCGCGGAAGCGAACGGCGAAGATCCCGAACTCCGGGAGGTCGCACGAGAATTCCTGGCCTGGCTGCCGGACGCAGTTTGCGATTTGCGAGATGCCCTCGTTCGCCGCGATTACGACGGGTTGGCCGCGCTGGCTCACACGCTGAAGGGTTCGGGGGGAACATTCGGCTACGGCGAAGTCACCGATCTGGCCGAACAACTGGAGACGGCCGGACGCTGCGGCGATGACGAGCAAATCAGCGCTCTTTTGGCTGCCCTGACCGCCTTCGTCGAGGCCAGGCAAAGTACGTCGCCGGGATGCTGAAGCCGGCCATCTCCACGGCTTTGATCTGCCGGCTAACCGCGCAAGCGAAATCGCCCTGTTCCGCGTAGGCGGCCCGCCACGTCGAGGTAGGCGTCGCCTTTCCCTTTCGACTGATCGCATGCCCGCCGGGCGTCTTCCAAGGCGAGTTGCCCCTTGTGCGCCTCGGCCTTGCCTTCGACCTCTTTTTCCTTGACTTGGCGGCACGTCGAGATTTAATGGAGTTTTAAGCTCGTCTTCCTTGTCGCAGTCAGGAGCGTCAGGGTAGCTCCCACGCACCGCCAGAGAGGCTTTTCTGAATTGCCAAGAGGGCAGCGTCGGCCATCAGGGGGGCCGGCGAAATCGGTAAGCTGCGAGCCAGTCTGGGAAGACAAGCCTTCGAGGGCCGTGGCGGCCGTTCACCGCGACGGGCTTCTGCCATTGTGTACACACCAGTGTGGTTAGAGGGTGCCAGTTCGCCCCTCCCTACGTCCATTGCCGACAAGCAAGGTAGCGCGCCAACAATGAGTCGCTTTTCGTCTCTTCGTGGTTGGGGTTTGGGCCCGTTTTCAAGCAAGCGTTCGAAGCGATCGCAACGCAGGAACCGCGCCCAAAAGGGCCGCTGGGCCCGGATGGAATCGCTCGAAGACCGGCGTCTTCTGACCTGGATCTCGACCTTCGTTCAGTCGACCGGCACTCTGACCGTTCAGGGACAGAGCTTGTCGAGCGATACCGGCGTGCTGAAGGTCGATCCCAACTCGGGCGAGATCCTGCTCGACGGAAACAACAGCGGCAATTTCGTCGACACCGGCGCGAACCTGGCGACAATCAGCGCCCCGATCCAGATCCAAGGCAACACGACGATCAATTCCAATTTCATTATCGACAACAACGCGGGCGCCTTTTTTGAAGCGCCGGCAACGTTCCTGGCCCCCACGGGTTATCCGGCGAAGGCGCTATTCAACTACACGGGCAGCACCGCATTCGAGCCGAACAGCAGCCTCACGATTCGCGGCCGCGCCGGCGTCGCCGACACGTTTACGGTCACCCCAGACGCCACCTTTCAGGACACGGGCGTCGTGACGTTGACCGAGCCGCCCAATCAACTGAATCAGCAAAACTCGTTGACCGTCACGTACGGCTATCTGCCGGTCGCCGGGTCGGCCGCGAATATCAATGCCACACCCGGCATCAGCGGCCACCTGAATCTCGACGGGGTGGACGGTACTGGCGGCAACGACAAACTGATCATCAACGACCCGACGGGAGTGGCGAGCGACTGGACCCTCAACGGAAACGAAATTGCCGGCCCGGCCTTTCCCGCGGCGGCCACCGTGCCTCCAACCCCGCCGCCGTTGCCGGGCACGATCGGCGACATCACTTTCGCCAACATGGCGAACCTGCAGTTCAATAATGCACAGGCCGGCGACCTGTTGACCATCAACGCGACGGCAGCCAAAACCACGGCGACGACCAAGGGCACGACGGTGGTCAATTACAGCCAGCCGCTGGCCTTTCCGGTGAACCTGATCGGCACGGTGCAGACTGGCGGGGGCAGCGGAGGCAATAACACGGGCGGCATCCTCGACATCGTAGGCGCCGCGGGTGGAAACAACGACTTCTATATCGACGACCAATCCGTCTCGCTGGCTACCGCGAACACGCACCCGCAGTACGGCACTCCCTTCACGCATTTGGGCGCCGATCTGACGTACACTCCGGGCACGCTGACAGAGCTGCAGGTAGCGGGCAATGGCGGGAACAACACGGTCACCGTCCAGGTGCCGCCTACGCTCTTCCCCGGCTTCAAGTCGCAGACGCTTCCCGCCACGTTTGTCGTCTACGGCGGCGCCTTGCCGCCTCCGGCCCAGTTGGCCGCGCTCGGCGTGCTGCCGACGCCGGTCACGCTTGGCACGAATCTCCTACGTGTCTTCGGGAACGCTCCTGGCTCGCTCACATCGGGCAGCGATAACATTACGGTCAGCGACTTTGGCGGCACCACCAACACCGGTGGCGGTACCACGGGCGGGGCCAATATCGAGATGTCGAGGATCTCCGCCGTTGTGATCTATGGAGAGGGGGGCAATGACACGCTCACCAACTCCTCGGCAGGAATCCCCGCTCAGGGCATCCTGCCGGTTTCGGCGCTACTGATCGGCGGCAGCGGCAACGACACGCTCACCGGCGGCGCAGGCAACGACATGCTGCTGGGCGGCGGCGGACAAGACACCTTGACCAGCAACGCCGCCGGGACCGCGACCTCACCAACCACGACCTATTTCTTCCCCCACCAGGACCAGTTCGGCAATATCTACGACCCCTTCCTGACTGGCGGCGATACCACCTCAACGATCACCGGGGCAGGCCTGGGCAATGAGGTCGTCGTCACCGGCGTCATCGGGACAGCCAATTCGGGGACGGGCAGTGTCGGTCCGAGCGACCAAGACCTAGGCTCACTTACGAGCGCGACCTTTCCTCCGGGCATCAGCGGTGGTCCCTTCTTGGGGACAGCCACGGTCGACTTGGTCCCCACCGTACCCGCCAGTAACGTCACGGCGCCTCTCTACGAGGCGACGCCTGCACTCCTCGCGCTCGAGCAAGCGATCGGCGAGGGAAGCGGGCAGTTCCCGGCCAATCAAGCCGCCGTCCTTGAGTTCGGCGGGCAACTGAACCTGCGGGGGCAATTCGGGACCTTCGCCGCGTTCGTGGGGCGGGCCTACGACGATTTCCTGGTCGACCGAGGCGGAGGCGGCACCTTCGGCGGGTCGAACACGGGGTTAACCTTCGCCAGCGGGGCGGGATCATCCATCGTCAGCAACCAGGAGATTCAGTATTGGGCCGCCCAGGGCCAGGCCGGACTGAGCGTGCAGCAGATGCAATCGCAGCTCCTGGCCTCGAACGAACTGCGGCAGACGTTGCCGTCCGCCGACCAGTGGGTCCGGTTCCTCTACGACTCGGTGCTCGGCCGCGACCCGACGTCGGCCGAACTGACCGCCTTCGAGAGCGTGTTGAACCGTGGGGATACGGGAGCCGCGCGTTACGCTCTGGCCTTGACCGTATTGATGTCGCCGGCAGGACAAACCGCCGAGATCAAGGACATCTACTTTAACGTTGTCCCCGGTAGTCCCTCCCCCTCCTCGACCGATCTCACGGCGGTTCAGGCCGATCTGGCCTCGGGAGAGTCGCTGACGCAGATCGCCCAGACCGTTTCCGCCAGTCAAGGCAATTATTTGAGTTATGAGCTGGCCAACCATGTTGGCACGGTGGGGTTTGTCGCGGGCGTTTATCAATCGGTCTTGCATCGGGCTGCCTCAAGCGCCGATCTGACTTACTGGGCCAGCGTGCGCGGCGCCGGCGTTTCCGACGCCCAGATCGCGCAGATCATTCTCAGCTCGCCCGAGGCGCGTAGCTTTCTGATCGAGAGCGCCTATGAGTCGTATCTGGGACGGCCGGTGGACGCGGGCGGCCTCAGCTACTGGGAAGCGGTGCTCGCGAGCGGCCAGATCTCAGACGAACAGTTTGTCGCTTCGATTATCGCCTCGCCCGAGTACTACGCCCGCAACGGCTCCACGTCGCAATCGTACGTCCGGGCGCTGTACCACGATCTTCTCGGGCGGACGTCGCCGCCGCCGCAGCAGGAGATCGACTTCTGGGTCTCGCAGCTCGCCATGTCGACACGCGGCGCCGTGCAGGCGAGGGCCGACATCGCGGTCGCCTTCGAGCAAAGCACGGAGTACCGGACGGATCTCATTAATCACTGGTATCAGATCTACGATGGGCGCGCTCCGACCGCCAGCGAACTGAATAGCGCTCTGGGCCTTTTGCAATCCGGCGCCAGCGACGAGTACGTCCAGGCGCAAATCCTCGTGGCTCGTCAGGGGAGCTGACACGAGGTGGGCCGATCCGGCGGAATCGCCGGCAAATTGCTTGCAGCCGTTGTAACGGCTAAGCAGAATCGGGGCTATCGACTTAATTCTTAACAATTTAATTCGGCGCGGCCGCGGACCTTCGGGGTGCGCGGCCGGGCTGATTTTGCAGCTTCGGCGAAGGTCACTCACGAGGAGAATCGCTTCCATGGGGATTTGGCACCCGTTCCATCGCTTCCGAGAGTCCGCGACCAATCCGGGCGAACGGAGGTCGCGACGCAAGCGGCCGGTTCGTCGGGCTGGCCAGGAGCGGCGGGAAATGCAACTGGAGCGATTCGAAGACCGGTGCCTGCTCACCACCGGTCCGCAGTTGATCTCCATCATTCCCGATAACGGCGGATTGCTCTTGCCGGGCGAGACGCTGAATGTCGCCCCCACCCAGCTCACGTTCAGCTTCGACCAGAACCAGGTGATCAATGCCAGCACGCTGGGCGGTATCGAACTGGTGCGCAGCGGCGGCGACGGCGTTTTTGGAAACAGCAACGACGTCACGATTGCTCCGGGATTCCTCGGCGTAGGCGCGCAACCGAACCAGGTGGTGATGCGCTTCAGCTCGCCCCTGCCGGCCGACCTGTACGAGGTGACCATCGTCGGTTCCGGGCCCAACGCCTTGGGGAACAGCCTGAACCAGGTGTTCAACAGCGGCGTCAACTACAGCCAGGAATTTCGCCTGGATCTGGCTCCGCAAATCGTCGGAGTCGTCCCGCAGCCTATTTCGCCGCCGAATGCCGCCGGGGTGCGGACGCAGGTCAACAACGAGATCGACGTCTATTTCAACGAGGCGCTCGATCCCACGTCGGCGAGCAACCCGGCCCTCTATCAACTGATTCGCACCAAGAACACCTCGACCACCGCCGACGATGTCGTCGACATCCCGACCAGCGCGGTTTATGTGCCGGCCAACAACGAGGTGCGGCTCATTTTCACGGCCGACGCCGTTGTCAGCGCGCCCGCCGGATACACGCTGATCGGCGGATCGCTCACCTCGCTGGCGCAGTTCTCCAACAAGGACGGCATGCCGAACGAGTCGTTGCGTCTGCAAATCGGCAACAACAGTCAGCCGCAGGCGCCGCCGGCCATCGTACAGGTTCCTGCCTCGCCCAACGACCCGAGCACGCCCAGCGGCACGGGGCCGGGCGACACCTATGCCACGTCGATGAACACGGGCACGCTGGCCAACGGCCAGACCAATATCTACAACGCGGCGATCGAGCCGCTGCCGGTCAATCCGGGGCTGGCGCCCAGCGGCGGCGACAACGTGCCGGGCGTGCAGAACTTGCCCAATCCGATCACGGCCGACAGCCTGAAGCTTGCCAGCGGCGCGCTCAGCTCGCTGGCCGCCTGGGTACAGTCGGAAGGGATCAATAATCATATCATCGACGGCAGTGCCAACTCGCCCGGCGGAGTGGTCACGATTGCCTACAACTTCCAAGACATTTACGGCACGGATCCGAGCGGAAATCTGCTGCACAATGGGATCATCGGCAACCCGGCCCAGCAGCAGCTTGTCCGCGACATCTTCGCTCTCTTCTCGTATTACACCGGGGCGAATTTCGTCCAGACGCCCAATTCCGGCATCACGGTGGCCGTCGGCGACGTGCGCTCCGTGAGCCCGACCGCTCCGCCGACGAACATTAACGGCGCCGAGGGACCGACCAAAACGTCCGACGGGGCACCGGTGGTCGTGATCAACGGAAACGTCAATTGGGGACAGAACGAGTATGGCGGCAACTTCTTCCGCGTCGCCATGGACGAGATCGGCAAAGCGCTCGGCCTGGGCAACAACTACGACCAGCCCGGCAGCCTGGAAGGGCCCGCCGGCTATGAAAACGCGACCCAGCCCGCGCCGACCGCCGACACCAGCCAGATGTTCCCGGGAAATCCCGACGTCAACAACCTGCAGTTCCTCTACGCCACCGACAGCAGCGACGTCAATATTTACAAACTGAACGTCACGCAGTCGGGCACCCTCAACGCCGAAACGTTCGCCCAGCGCCTGACGCCGACCAGCAACCTGGACACGCTCATTTCGCTCTACAACCAGGTGACGTTGCTGGGGGTGCCGACGGCGGGTGGCGACGCCGTGTCTACGACGGGGCAAGGCCTGGAGGGCCAAACCTTCACGCTCAGTGCGACGGCACCCGCGGGACAGACGGTCACTCGAACCTTCGAGTTCAACAGCGGCTACTCGCTCGACATGCCGCTGACCACAAACGTCAACAACCTCGACGGCCAGACCTTCTCGCTGACCGAAAGCGGTAAGTCGGTCACCTTCGAGTTTGCCGCCAACGGCCGCACCCTGACCGACGGAAATCTGGCCATCCCCTTCAACGCGACCGACCTGGTAAGCGCGGTTGCTCAGGACGTGGTGCAGGCGATCAGCTACGCCGTCAAGAACCTGGGCTTGGGAGGTGGACAGCCGCCTATTTCGGCCAGCTACAGCGGGATCGACGCAACGCAGACGAACGCGGTCATCAACATCGGCGGCGACTCGGGCACGACTTTCAACGCCCAGACGAGCCCGCTCTCCCTCACCGGGTCGGTTTCTCTCGTGACTCCCGGCGCGGTGATGGTGCGCTACGCCCCGGCCAATACCCAGCACCAACTGGCGACCGCCATCGCCAACGCGATCAATAGCCCCGTTCTCGACGTGCTGAATAAGCCGGTCACCGGTACGGATCAATTTACGCTCGATAACGGAACCATTTCCAAGACGTTCGAGCTGGACACCAACGGGATTTCGACGATCCCGGGGGTCATTCCGATTACTTACAGTCTGAGCGATTCGCCGCAGACGATCGCCGGCAAGATTGCCGCCGCCGTCAACGCTGCGTTTGGCGCGGGCAGCGCCACGGTCGACGTCTCGGGGGCGACGCCCCACGTGGTGTTCAATTTCGTCAACGGCTCGGTGACGGCTTCGGCCACCGCTCGAGACATCGGCGTCTTGAACGTTTCCGCCACCGCGGGGCTGACGCAGGTGCAGTTGCAGGGTTCCTTGACGCTCGACCTGACCAACGTGCCTCAATTCACCAGCTCCATCCAGAACAATCTCATCTCTCGAAATGACGACTATTTTGGAACCGACTCTTCGATCAACATCGAGGTCCAGCCCGGCATTTACTATGTAGCGGTCAGCGCCAGCGGGAACGATCAGTTTGATCCCAACGTCCACGGCAGCGGCTGGGGCGGCAAGTCGGACGGCATGTACGAGCTGCGGGTCAACTTCCAGGCCGACCCCTCGACGTACAACAGCCTGGTGAGCGCCGTGGCGACTGCGGGCAGCGGGCTGAACGTGCTGGGGCAGGATTCCCCGCAATCGCTCGACGGAGACGCCAACGGAACGCCGGGAGGCCTTTACAACTTCTGGCTCAACGTGGGTCCGACGGCTTACGTCGACAAGACGGGCGCTTCGGTGGCGCCCGCGGCCGCCACCGTGAGTGCCGGCAATCAGGTGAACGTGACGCTTACCGGCTCCGCCGTGCCGAGCATGTCCCTGCAGTCGGCCCTGGCTGCGGATTCGACCGGCGCGTCCACCGTTACGGTGAGCGGCGCACCGGTGAGCAACATCCGCATCGAGGGCAACGGCGGCGCGAGCCTGGGAGTGGCCATCGACCAGTCGCAGGCCGGCACGAACATCATCGCCGGGCAGACCTTCGCCGTCAGCGCCGGGTCGGCGAGCAGCACGTTTCAGTTCTTTCAACTCGGCGGCGACGTAATCGAGGTGGCGGCGGCGAACGGCAACGCGATTGCCGACGGCACCACGTTCTCGATCAAGCAGGGAACGCAAACCGTCACGTTCGAGTTTTCCAAAGGTGGTCATGCTCTGGCCGCCGGCGATTTGAACACGCCGATCAATTACAACCTGGCCGGCGTCAACGACTCGAAGGCGACGCTGGCCACCGAAATCTCCGCCGCCATCAACTCCGCGGTTGCCGCTGGAAAATTCGGCGCGTCGCCTCCCATCAATGCGTCCAACAGCGGCACGGCGGCAGATGGCAACGCCGTCGTAACCGTCGGTGGGAACGCCGCCACCAGTTACACCATTTCCACCGCCAATCTGCTGCTGCGGCGCGGCGGCACCGGTGCACCCTTCGCATTGCCCGGCGGCTCCATCCAGGTGACGGGGAATGGTTCGTCCGCGGGGCTTGACGGCAGCACGTTCAGCATCACCCAGGGAGGCAACAAGGTCACGTTTGAATTTGCGGCCAACGGCCGCGCCGTGACGGACGGGAATTGGCCCGTGCCTTTCACCGATCGTGCCAGCGTCACAGACATCGGCAACCTGACGGGGCGCACGGACATCGATTCTTCCGCCACGCTCGCCAGCGAGATGGCCACCGCGATCAACGCTGCGATTAGCGGCGGCGCGTTCGGCACCGCCACCGTTCCTTTCACCGCGTCGTATAACGCGGCCGTCGAAAGCAACGGCCAGGCTTACCCCGTGATTACGTTGGGGAGCAGTCCCACCACCTCTTTTAGCGTGTCAGGGGCCGCCAGCGCTCTGACCGCATTGACCGCGGGAGCCACCGTCTCTCCCGCCGTCAGCGGCTCGGGACTGGTTGTCTTCCATCCTGCGACGACCGCGTCCAGCACATTCGCCGCTCAGCAGTCTCTGGCCCAGGCGCTCGTTAACTCGATGCAAGTGGCCATCGTGGCCTCGCCGCTGGTGCAGGTGCCCGCGGGGGTAACGCCACCAACCCTTTCCATCGTCAACGATGCGCACTATTCGTACGTCAAGCTGGCGGAAGGGCAATTCCGGCTGGCCGTCAACGTGCAGAACACACCGTTCAACGCTCCGCTAAGCGGGGTCTCGGCGCCGGCCCTTTACACCGACGTCGCCTACCAGGTGGGAACGAACAACGCCGCCAATCAGAACGCACCGCTGGCCGACGGAAAGACGTTCAACGTGCCCAAAAACGTCACCGTGGTTATGGATCCGGGTGTCGAGTTCAAGATGCGGCAGTCGATCATCGACGTCGGCAGCGCCAACCAGAATATCAATCGCAGCCAGGCGGCGTTGCAGGTGCTGGGCGTCCCCGGCAACCAGGCGATCTTCACCTCGTTCAACGACAACACGGTCGGCGGCACTCTGGAGACTCCTGTTACCGCGGCCAGCGGCGGCGATTGGGGCGGCATCGTGTTCCGCACCGATTCGGACCTGGAGCCCTTGGGCATCTTTTTGAACTACGTGAATGAGGCCGTCGTGCGCTACGGCGGCGGCCAGGTGACCAGCGTCACCGGACAGTTGCAGAACTACGATCCAATCGACATCGAAACGAGCCGGCCCACGATCTCCAACAACGTGATCGTCAACTCCGTCGGCGCGCCGATGTCGGCCGACCCAAACAGCTTCGAGGAGACGTACTTCGGCCAGGACACGATGCTCACCATGTCGGCCGGAAGTGCGATTGTCAACGGGCAGACGTTCAGCATTCACGGCCAAACGTTCCAGTTCGAGAACCTCAATTCGCCGGCCACCCTTGGTGTGCTGCCCGGCAACATCGCGGTTCCCTACAACGGCACCCCGGTCAACGACGCCAATCCTCAACCGGTCGATACGGCGGCTCAAGTGGCCGCGGACGTTGCGCGGGCCATCAACGGCGCGCAACTGACCGCGCCGATCGTCAACGCTGCGGTCACTGGAAACCAGGTCACCATCACCAACGTCGCGATCGATTCGTCCGTGGCGATCAAGGTTCCCTTTACGGGTTCGCAAAGCAACCTTGCCGGCCAGACGTTCGGCATCAAGGGAACCGTGTTCCAGTTCTTTAACGGCAACGTGCTCGACGTGACGGGGCCGCTCAAGAACGACGGGACGGCCAACGCCGCCAGCGTGCAGGATGGGAGCACCTTCACCGTCACGCTGGGCACAACGCCGCCCGTCCCCGCGTACACGTTCGAGTTCGTCCTCAACAACCGCGTATCGCCCCACCAACTGGTCAACGGCAGGCTCCCCGACGGCAATGTGCCGATCTTCTACACCTCGGGCGACTCGACCAGCACCATCGGCGACGAGGTGACGCAAGCCATTAACGGCGTCTTCCAGACGCACATTCAGGAACTGATCAGTTTCAACGGCACGCCGACCGGCGGAACCTTTACGCTCAACTACGACGGGCAAAACACAAACCCGATCCCCTACAATGCGACCGCGGGTACGGTGCAGGCGGCCCTCCAGGCCTTAAGCAAAATCGGCAGCGGCAATGTGCTCGTCTCCGGCCTCGGCACGTCGGCGAGCCCCTGGGTTGTGACCTTCACGGGAGCCTCCGCCACGCTGATTCCGGATACGATTTCGGCCAACGCCAGCGGCCTCTCGCCCGGGACGACGATCAGCGTGAATAATCTGGCCGGCCTGCGGCTGGTGCCGATCGCCTCCTTCAGCGGGTTGGATACGGCCACCAGCACCGCCGCCTACAATCAGGCCCAGGTGAGCATCAGCCCGAGCATCAACGGCATCCCCGTCACCTTGACCATTCCCGCCGGTACGGCCGGGCTGACGCTCGTGGCCGGCAGCCCGTCGGCCTCACCGCTGGCGGCGAACGACATCGCGGTTTATTTCCAGCCCGGCTTCTCGTCGCTGCAGATGGCCCAGTCGATGGCAGCGGCGATTAACGGCGCACAGATCGACGGCGGCACGGGAGCCATCGTCTACGCGGAAGCGGTCAACGGCGCGGATGGCGTGCGCGTGGACGTGATGAACAACTCGCAGATCAACCTGGCGGCATCGACCACGGCCCCGCTGTCGCTCTCCCTGGTCAGCCCGCTGTCGATCACGGCCAAGAGCGCGGCGCAACTGAGCCAGTTGGGCGGTTCGCTGACGTCCAGCAATGCCTCGTCCGACGGAGCGGGGTTCACCGTCAACGGTCAGCTCTTCGAGTTCGACCAGGGAACCACGCTCACGGTGCCCAGACCGGGCGGTGTGGCCGGTCCGCAGCAGCCCGGCAACCCCATCGTCAACAACCACTCCTTCACCGTGAACGACGGCAGCAACACGGTGCAGTTCGTGTTTGTGCTCAATGGCGATCCGAACAACCCGCCCGCCAAGCAGTCGAACCAGGTCTTGATCTTCGTCAATTCGAGCGATACGCCCGACCAGGTCGCGGCCAAGATCGCCAACGCCGTGAACTCGGCGGCAGGCGTCGGTCCGGGGACGCTGACCAACATCCGGGCCGTCACCCAAGCCAGCCCCAACTACGGCAGTTTGCTCGGTTACGGTCAGGTGCGCATCATCGGCGTCGGTAACTTTGCACCCGCGGTCAACGCCACGCTCGCGGCTGAAATGTCCAGTGGCCAGACCTTGCACGGCGGCATCCCCGTACCCTTCGCCGGGAACTTCTCGGCTTCACAAATCGCCCAGGCCATCGGTACCGCCGTCACCGGCGCCAATATCGGCGTGGAGGCGCTCTACGGAGGCGGCGGCAGCGCGACCGTCACCTTCCAGAACGCCGATTCGTTGGTGCCCAATCCGGGAACGCAGTACGCCAATCCGAACAACGCCAACTTGTTCACATTCGGCACGGATGCTCTGCCGGTCGGACTGCAAAACAATTTCTACAGCACGGACTATGCTCGCCTTGGCGTCGACATCCACGGCAACCTGCTCGCCGTTCGCCAGCCCCAGGCGCTGACGGTCACCGTCCCCAGCCAGGTCACCAACGGCCAGCAGTTCGTCATCGGCAACGTCGGTTTCCAGTTCACCAACAACAACACCACGTCGCCCGGCTTTATTCCCGTGTCGTTCACGTCGACCGATACGGCGGACAGCACGGGCAAACTGCTGGCTGCCGACATCGCTGCAGCGATCAACGCGGCCAGCAATCCCAGCAATCCGCTGTTTGTGCCCGGCTTCAACGTTCAGGCGCAACTTGGTCCGGGCGCGGGTCAGGTGTCGTTGCTCTTGAACACTCCGGCCAGCTTTAATTTCTCCGGCGCTCTGGGAACCGCCCAGCTCGGGCTGCCCCTGAACACGATCCCCATCCGTCTTCTGGGCACGACCTCAAGTGTGCTCTCCCAGGGCCAGACGGTTTACGAGAACAAAGACAACGGCATGCTGGTGCGCATCAGCACCAACGCCGGGCAGTCGCTGCAGTCGCTCGACGTCTCGGCGGTTTTCGCCAGCACCGACATCACCTACATCCTTACGCAGAACCTGAATATCACGGGCCAGCCGGGCGGCCCGGCGGGCACCGTCGGCCGCGAGTCGGCCAGGCTGCAAGTCGATCCGGGCGTGATCGTCAAGCTTCTCAACTCCGAGATCAACGTTGGCATCGGCGCCAGCCTGATCGCCGAAGGGAACCAGACCCATCAGGTGACCTTCACGTCTCTCTTGAACGACACGGTTGGTTCCGGCGGCACGTTCTTCGCCAAGGGGGACGACCAGACCGGCAGCCCAACCGCCCCGGCACCCGGAGACTGGGGCGGCATCTATTTTTCGCCGACCTCGCAGGGGAGCCTCGATTACGACAGCCTTTCCTACGGCGGCGGATCGGTTCCCAGCAGCGGCTCGTTCAACAGTTTCAATGTTATCGAGATCCATCAGGCCCACGTCCGCGTTGCTGACAGCACGCTGACGAACAATGCCAGCGGCTTCGACACGACGGGGAGCACCCGCAATGGGCTGGGGCTCAACGATTCGGCCGTCATCTACGTCATCAACGCCCAGCCGGTCCTGATCAACAACGTTATCCAGAACAACGCGGGCGCGGCGATCAGCATCAGCGCCGACTCGTTGACTGCCGACCTGGTGCCTGACTGGGGACGCAGCACCGGCTCTCTGAACGCCGTTGTGGGAACGAATTACGGGCCCCTTGTCAGCCAGAACAAGCTGGGAAGCAACACCATCAACGGCATGCTCATTCGTGGCGGCACGCTGACCACGAATACGATCTGGGACGATTCAGACATCGTGCATGTGCTCGAGGTGACTTCGGGCAATCCGAACAACCAGATCGTCGTCCCGAACAACCTCACGCTGCAACTGCAGAGCACTCCCACGGCCAGCCTGGTTGTGAAGATGCAGGGCGCCACGGCGGGCCTCACGGCCGGCGGTTCGCCCACCGACATCACCGACCGTACCGGCGGCAGCCTGCAGATACTGGGTCAGCCGGGCCATCCGGTCGTGCTTACCTCGCTCAACGACTCGACCACGGGCGCCGGTCTTACCCCCAGCGATGCGCCCGATAACGCCACGGTGCAAGGCTCCGGTGTTTCGATCTCGGTGGGCGCAAACATCGATGTCACGCAGTCACAGGAGAACAATCAGGAAACCACCATTGCGATCAACCCGGCGAACCCGCTGAACCTGTTTGCCGACGATACCGCCAGCGGGGTGGCCCGCTACAGCGTCGACGGCGGCAAGACCTGGTTGAACAGCGACGTGAGCGCGATCAACAGTGCCATCGGCGGCGTGAGCTTGGGAGATGTGCACGCGGTATTCGACAAGTTCGGTAATCTGTTCATCACGGAGTTTGGCGCGTCGAGCGGCACCGCCGCGCTTCCGCCGGTCATTTTCGCCCGCAGCAGCGACGGCGGAAAAACCTTCACCGACGTCCGCACCCTGATCAATACGGCCGACTACCCCACGATTGCAGTCGGTCCCGGCGGCAGTGGCGCGGCCGAGAGCGTGTGGATTCAAGCCGATCAATTCGTTAACGGGACGACCAACGTTGTCGCCGTGGGCGCGCCGGTGACTGGACTGGGCACCGTCGGCACCTTCGGTGCGGTCCAGTCCATCGCCCCCGGTGGGTTCCAATTTGGCAATATCGCCGTCGGTCCCAACGGCCAGGTGGTATCGACCTACGAAGAATCGAGCAATGGCGTCAACGGACCGGAGACGATCCATGTCTCCATCAATCCCACGGGCCTGGGGGGGACGTTTGGCGCCCCCATCACCGCCACCACTTCCAACGTGGGAACGTTCAGCCCCATTCCGGCCCAGCCGAACCGCGACATCGACCCCATCGCTCGATTGGCTTTCGACAACAGCGGCGGAACCCATAACGGCCGCTTGTACCTCGTCTATACCGACCGGCCCAGCACGTCGAGCCCCGAAACGAACATTTACATTCGCTATTCGGACAACAACGGCCTGAGTTGGAGCGCGCCGATTCGGGTTCCCGACGACGCCCTCGGCGACGGTAAGAGCAAGTTCTTCCCCGCCATTGCCGTTGACCAGACGACGGGCAACGTGGCGGTAACCTGGTACGACACGCGCAACAGCAGTTCTGCAAATCAGACCGTGCAGGTTTTCGGCAGCGTGAGCACCGACGGTGGCGTCACCTGGTCGCCCAACTTCCAGGTCAGCACGGGTACGAACAACGCGGTGGCGGCCAATGCCAACGGCTTCGACTTCGGCGACTACGACGACATGACCTTCAATGCCGGGGTCTTTTATCGAAGCTGGGCAGACGACTCGAACAGCACCGGCAACAATCCCGCCGGCGTCGACAACACGTTCGACCTCTACACCGCGGCGGTCACCGTCGGCACCGGCGCCAGCGTGGGCCGGCCGGGTGACTGGAACACCATTCAGTTCACCGAATACGCCAACAACAACAACGTCGCCGTCTACAGCCAGACCGGCACCTCGGGCGGAGGCGACACGATCCGCACGCCCAGCACGGCGCAGGCGCTGGGCGCGCTGGCGCCGAATCTGCAAAGCGGCGACGACAACAATCGCCTGGGCTTCGTCGTCAACGGCGCCGTCAACAATCCGTCCGATGTGAACGTGTACAGCTTCACGGCCCAGCCGGGCACGACGGCCTGGATCGACGTGGGCAACACCAGCCACGGTCTCGATTCGGTCGTCGAGCTCTTGGACCGCAACGGCAACGTTCTGGCCCGCAGCGACAGTGCCGTGCTGGAAGAGGAGAGTGCGATCCAGGCCGGCAACCCGCTTGCGCCAGGAGCCAACCTTGGTCCCAGCGGCGCCGGTTTTGGCCTGACCAACAACCAGGCTTTGCCGTTGCAGGGCGACACCTTCACGCACGGGATTTATCCCAGCGATGAACAACGCAATTACGGCAGCTCCAACGTCTTCGATCCGGGCATGCGAGTCGTCTTGCCGGCCGACGCCTCCGGACAACAGACCACCACTTACTACGTGCGCATCTACAGTAAGGGCACTACGAACGCCGACGGCTCGCCCACCGCGCAAACCTATGCCGTCTCGTCGCAGGGCCTGTCGAACGGGATCAGCACCGGCCCCTATCAATTGCAAGTCCGGTTGCAGGAATTGCCCATGAATCCCGGCTCGGTGGTGCGCTACGCCGACATTCGCTATGCCAACAACGGCATCACCGTGCTGGGCCAGCCATCCAGCTCGCCGCTTCTGGGCGATTCAGCCTCGAACGGAATCAACAACACCACGGTCAGCGTTACCACGGGAACTCCTTCGGCCAACCAGCCGCAATATAGCCCGGGCCAGGGCAATGGACCGGCTGTCGCGCAAAACCTGGGCGACCTGCTCACGACCAATACCAGCTCGCTCACCACAGCGGGCACGCTCAACTCGCCCGGCCAGGTCGATTGGTATAGCTTCCAGCTCAATTACAACCTGGTTCAGGCGATTCAGGGGGTCAACTCCGGAGACAAGAGCTGGGCGACGATCCTTCAAGTCGCCTACGCGGACGGCTTGCAGGGCCGGCCAAACACCACGATCTCGGTCTACGACAGCCTGGGACAACTGATCTACGTCGGCCGCGATTCGAACGTGGCCGATTCGCAGCCCAATCCGACGCAAAACGCCGACAACTCAAACCTGAGCCACGGCTCGTTCGGTACCAACGACCCCTACATCGGCTCGATTCAGCTTCCGACGGGTTACGTTGGGGGTGCTCAACCCACGACCCTGCCGCCCTTACCCCAAGGGAGCAACAACTACAACGGCCCGAACAGCTACACCTATTACGTGGCGATCAGCTCCAATGCCACCCTGCCGACGGCCATGGACGGCACGTTCAGCGCCGGCAGCCAGAACTGGCAGGTGCGTCTGGAGCCGGTCGACGGCTACCAACGGATCGTCGAAGACCACATCGGGTCGACCGGTTATCTCAGCGGCGACGGGACCGCGCAGTTGGGTGCGCAGGCGCAGATCAATCCGCAAGACGGGCCGGTCTTGCCGATCCAGACCGTCGCCGACCTGCAGCAGAACGTCCAGCCCTACACGCTCGATAACCTGGTCATGTACGTATCCACGCCGGGCGGGCTTGTCACAGCCGATCCGGCCAACGGCGTTCTCGCGACGACCATCGGCCCGTATCAGAACGCCGGCCAGCCGAACTCGATGGTGGACATTGCCATGACCACCTCCGGCCGGCTGTTTGGCTACATGCAAGAGGGAAGTAACGACAGCGACGCCGGCGACGTGTTCGAGATCAATACCGGGGGATCGGGCGGGCTCTTGGCCAACACGGCTCCGGGGAACCTTGCCTTGGCCAATGCTGGCGCCTCCGAGGGCGACAAGGCGGCAGGGAAGTACGGCATGACCATCGCGGATTCGATGTTATTCGTGAAAGAGTTCGACGAGCCGGGCGAGTACACACCGTATCTTGCGGACCATTTCTTCGGGTCCCCTATTTCCTACTATCTAAGATCGAACGAGAACGACGGCGTCGACCTGGTCGACACCACGTCGGGATCGGGCACGATACTTGGCCCGATGTACACAGGAGGCGGCTTCCGGTACGTCAGTGGCGGTCTTGCAATCCAGAACCCTGGCCAAAGCGCGCTGGATACAAGCCTCGGTCTAGGGTTGGCAACTCAGACCGGCAATCCGGTCAACTTCGGGTCGTTTACCGTCACCGACCTGGCCAATCGCACGCTCACCTTCAACCTGGTGGAACTGCCATTCGGGGTGACCCAGACAAACACCTTCGCGGGTGTCACCGAGACGATCTATTTCCACTATACCGACGACAGCGTGGCGCTCGCGCAGAACATCGCGCTGGCCGTCAACAGCGCCTTTACGCAATACAATGCCTTGAACCCGTTGCCGGCAAACCTTAGCGAGCCGCTAGCCCTCGCGAATCCGGTCATCAACCTGCAAAACGGCACCCCTCTCAGCCCCGCCCAGGATTATCTGACAATCAACGACGCCCTGGCGACCAACTTCACCAACGCACCCGCATTTGGTCAGGGGGGCGCGGGCCCGGGCGGCTTTGTCACCGGCATGGCTTACGACCTGGAAACGGGCCAGGGGGTTGCCGTCAGTTCCAACGGTGGTGTCTACAACTTGAACACCGCGACCGGGGCACTCACCTACATCCCGGGCTCGGCCGTGTTCACCGAGAGGGGCTGGCACTTTACCGGGTTGACGCTCGGACCGCAGAACCTCGACTGGAACGGCGACGGCACGCCGGGCGACCTGGCGAATATCTTTTTCGCGTCGTACACCTTCACCGATCCGACGACCGGGCTAACCGAGGACGGCGTTACAGCCATTACCCCGAATACCCTGACGGGTCCGAGCATCTTCAGCCCCACGACCATCACGGCCGGCTCGCCAGTGTCAATCTTCAGCGCCTCCAACACCGACACGATGGGCAACCGCTACCCCACGGGCGGCTACGTTGACCATGTGATTCTCCAAAGCGCGCAGGGCGTGCCGTTCACGGGCGTCGTCGGGATCGCCCTGTCGCCGGTGGATTTCAACTTGTGGCATCCCACCCTGAACCGAGGCGCGAACCTGCCGGCGGTGACCTACAACAGCAATACGACGAACCAATCGTTCACCGACCCGGGCCACGGCGTGAACGATGCTCCCGACTACAGCCGTTTGAGCACGATCGGCACCAACGCCCCCGCGGGCGCGGGACTGAACCAAAACATTAGCTGGACGAACCAGGACGGCTCGACGACGACTCAGACCGAGTCGCAGTCGGTCGGCGGCGCCAGCTATTACTTCGGCATCGACGGGAACGGGCTGTCCTATGCACCCGGCCAGAACATCGCCCAGTACGGCAATCTCAGCGATCTTCTCCAGGCAGACCTGCTGAGCAATCCCGCCATTTCCAACAGTTACAACGCGCCCGGCGGTGACGCGGGCTCGTTGGTTACGAACGCCTTCAGCCTGTCCGGATACTCCGCCTCCGACCTGCCGACGCTTTACTTCAACTACTTCCTCAACACGGGGATGACGAGCTCGGATGCTGAAGGGCTTCACACTCGTACCAGCGTGTTTACGCAGACAGGCTGGAAATCGAGCGCCCGCGTGTTCGCCTCGACCGACGGCGGCAAAACGTGGGACGAGATTGCGACCAACAATCCGGACCATACGACTTACGACCCGAGTCGCGATCCGATGAGCGGCAGCCTCAGCAGCCGCCAGTATGACCAGATTCAGGGGCCGCATCCAGGCGTGGTTACCAGCGGCCAAAACGATAGCGAATTGCCCGAATTCGCCACCGCCCAGTCGAACGTGGCGGCCACGACGCTCAACGGCCAACCCGTCGTCGATCCGCGTCAGCAGGTGCAACAGCTCTTCGACAGCACGGGCAACTGGAGGCAGGCGAGGATTGACCTGAGCAATTACGCCGGCGATGCGAATGTGCAGTTGCGTTTCGATTTCAGCACCTCCGGTTCCATCGGCCAAGGCTCTTACAATAGCTACCCGTTCGGCAACTTCGGCTATACGGGGCTGGTGCCGCATAATCCCGACGATCCCCAGCTGGACCGCAATCCGATGCCGGGTGACCAATGGGGTTACCAGACTCCCGCCGGCTTCCCGAGCGTGATCTCCACCCAGGCCACGAACGGACCGTCCGTGGACAACCAGCACGAAGGCTGGTACATCGACGACATCCTCGTGGGGCTGGCGGGCCGCGGCGAGATGGTTACCAACGCGCCTTCGAACCAGACTAGCTTTTTCACCACCCCCCAAAACCCGGCTACCGTCGGCGTCCCGACGCAGAATCTCACCGGGCCCTACCAACTCGACATTCGCACCGGCACCCCGACGGGCCAATCGATCAATCCAAACCTGGATTCGATCATCCTCTATCCCAACCAGCTCAGCGTCACCGACCGTCAGTCGTCGAGCTACACGCTGGTGGCGCCCGACACGAATTACAACCAGTCGGTAACGATCACGCCGGGACCGATCGCCCCCGGCAGCAACGAGCCGACCTATACGGTCACGTACTCCAACGTTCCCGATCCGACGGGCAGCGGCTCCCTGGTGATCAGCGCCGTGGCACCGGTGTCGGGCAGCGACCAGTACATGGTGGCTGACTTCCCCGACCTGCTGACCGACCCCATCACCGGCAAAGCACAGAACAATCCGCAGTGGGCGCAGTTGGAGGCCCAGCTCAAGCAGAACGTCTTTTTCACTCAGCAGGACAAAGGCGTGCAGAATCAGCCGACTACCTCGGCCACGATTCAGCTCACGCAAGCGCAATTGGCGGCCCTCAAGGCGGCCGGGGACGGCTCGATTCGCGTCACGCTGACGCCCACCACCAACATCACGGCGCTGAACGGTCCGCCGACTCTCAAGTCGGTGACGGCCACGTCAGGCGGCAATCTGGCGATCAACACGATCTACTACTACGA
Organism: Pirellulales bacterium; assembly: GCA_035550375.1. Classification (GTDB taxonomy): domain Bacteria; phylum Planctomycetota; class Planctomycetia; order Pirellulales; family JAICIG01; genus DASSFG01. The sequence continues at coordinate 57,291 of DASZPH010000011.1, forward strand.
GGTCACGGCCGTCGACGCCAATGGCGAGTCGCTGCCCAGCGCGGAGCAGGCGGCGACGGTCACGGGGACGAACCAAACGATCAACGTCACCTGGGAACCGCTCGCCGGTGCAACGGGCTACCGCATCTACCGCGGCACGACGCCCGGGCAGGAAAACACGCTGGTTGGCATCACGGACGCAAACACGCTAAGTCTGGCCGACGCGGGGGGGGTGAACGTTCCAGGCAGCGGACCGGGCGGTCCGACGGGCCTGCAGATTGCCGTGGCGGCAGGCGGCAATTTGACTCCGCTGACCACGTATTTTTACAAGGTGACGGCGCTGACGCCGAGCGGCGAATCGGCCGCTGGCACCGAGGTGTCTGCCACGACGACTTTGGCCCAAAAGACCGTTTCGCTCAACTGGAGTCCGGTTGCGGGGGCGGTAGGTTACCGGGTCTATCGCAGCACCGCGACCGGACAGGAAACCCTCATCGCCACCATCACGGGCGCGATCACGCAGTTCAAAGATGCGGGGACCACGACGCCTCCGGCGTCCGACCTCACGCGGCTTACCACCACCCCCAGCCTGCTCAGCTCGACGGCCACAACGGGCGGCAACCTGCAGGCGCCGTTGCTGGGCGCTTACTACTATGTGGTCACCGCCGTCGACGCCCAGGGAGAGACGGTTCCCAACTTCAACACGGAGAAGGTGATCACCAACATCGGCGGCACCTTCAACGCCGTCATCCTGACTTGGACCGCCGTTCCCGGCGCGACGGGTTACAAGGTCTACCGCGGCGATCAAGGCGCGGGGACCGAAGACACCCTGATCGCGGTCGTCGGCGCGAACACGCTTACCTTTGAAGATCGGGGCGGGCCGACGGTCGCGTCGCCCCCCACGGCGAACACCACGGGCATGGTCCCACCGATCCAGACGCCGGTCGGGTCGCCCATCGCCGGCGGCAACCTGTCGCCGAACACGACCTATTACTACGTGGTCACCGCCACAAACGGCAACGGCGAGACGCTAGCCAGCAACGAGCGGTCGGGGACGACGACCGCGACGAATCTGTCTCTCCCGATAAGCTGGAAAACGCCTCCGCAGATCGCCGGCAGCGTGGTGAGCTACCGGATCTACCGCGGCACCGCGCCGGGTCAAGAGACGATGCTGGTGGGGATCGTCCCCTTCGGCATCAACCAGTTCACCGATCTCGGCGGACTGACGCTGTCTGCTCCCCCCACTTCGGACACGTCCGGTGGCCTGGCGGTGGTGGCAACACCGACCATTACCGCCGTCGCTTCCAACGACAGCACCCTGGCCGCCGGGCAGGCGTACTATTACAAGATTACCGCCACCAAAACGGCTCAGACCGTAAACGGCCCCGTCACAGGCGAGAACACACCCAGTCAAGAGGCCTTCGCGACCGCCTCGGCCGGCCAGGCGCTCTTGCTGGCGTGGGCGGCGGTGCCCAACGCCACCGGGTACAACATCTACCGCGGTACAAATCAGGGGGCCGAGAGTACGCTCATTGCCACGATCAGTGGAGGCTTGAACACGGCCTTCACGGACGACGGCAACGAAACGGCCATCCAACTCAGCCCACTCCCCTCGGCCACACGTCCGGGCGGTACCACCATCGTCACACCGCCGACAATCCTCACCGCAACCGGGTTTTCGGGTGGGTCCGTGCCGCCGGGGCAATACTATTACGTCGTCACCGCCTACAACAATCTGGGCGAGACGCTCCCCAGCGCGGAGGTCGGCGTGGTGGAAAACGGCGACGCCACGCTGACGTGGACGGCTCAGCCCGGTGCCCTGGGTTACAAGGTTTACCGAGGCCAGCAGCCAGGTCAGGAGAACCTGCTGGTGGGCGTCGTGAACACCGGGTCTACGATCTTTATCGATATAAACAATCAAGCCCTAGGCGGCCTTTTGCCGGTTTTCATCAACGGCACCGTCTACACTTCACCGCCCTTCCAGAACAGCACGGGGATTGGCGCGCCGGTTTCCGACCCCGCCTTGACGCAAGCAGGCGGCGTATTGGGCACCACCTACTATTACACGGTTACGGCGATCAACGCCTACGTCACCGGACTGGGCACCAACGGCGAGACGAATCAAAGCAACGAGCTGGCGGCACTGATTTCGGGCGGTAATCGGAGCGTGCATCTCGCCTGGACGGCCGTGCCCAACGCCATCGGCTACAACATCTATCGCGGAACGACGCCGGGTGGCGAGAACGTCCTGGTTGCCAGCATTACGGGTGGCAATGTTACCAGCTTCGACGACCACGGCGCCCCGACGAGCGCCACGCGGCCGGTCCAGAATACGACGGGGCTCGCCGCTCCCACGGGCGTCGTCGCGTCCGCCGTTTCCGACGTGGCCAGCACCTTGCCGGCCGACAAGTATTACTATGTCGTGACGGCCACCGACGCGCAGGGTGAGTCGCTTCCCAGCACGGAAACGTTGCCCCTTACTATCCCGGTAGGCCCCAACGGGCCGTCGGGCGCGACTCTCAGTGCCATTCTGCTGTCATGGGCGCAGGTGCCGTTCGCCACGGGATACAAGATCTACCGCGGGACGGCGACCGGCCAGGAGAATGTGCTGGTCGCCACGATCTCGGGCGGCTCCGCAACGCAGTATCTCGACGACGGCCACAACAGCCGCGGCGCCGTGCCGGGTGGCAGCACGGAGCCGTCGCCTCAACAGCAGAGCGCTGGCAAGTCGCGCACTCCGCCGACGACCGACACCACGCTCCTGGCGCAGCCAGTGCAGGCCACGATCAAGACGGTGGTCGATCCAACCGGCACGCTCGCGGCGGCCAAGTATTTCTACGTCGTCACCGCCCTGAACGCGCAGGGGGAAACCGTCGCCGGCACCGAGACGTCGATCACGGTAGCCGCCGGCAACTCGATCGTGCTCTCCTGGGGTCAGGTAGCAGGAGCCACAGGTTACAACGTCTATCGCGGCACCGCCGCGGGAACCGAGACTTTGCTGGGCACCGTTAGCCCCGCTCCCATTCCGACCGTTTCCGGCGGGGCAACGGTCGATTTCACCGACAATGGCGCGCTTACGCCCGACGGGGTCACGGGCCCGCCGGCGACCGATAGCACCACACTTTACGTTCCCACTGCCACCTTCTTCACCACCGCGCCGGCGATCAGTTCCGTGGTCGACGCGACCAGCACGCTCGCCGCCGGAACCTATTACTACGAGATCACCGCCACCAACGCTTTAGGAGAAACCCCCGCCAGTCCGGAAATCTCCTTCGCCGCCACGTCCGGACACTCGCTCAAGCTGACCTGGACGACGGTGGCCGGCGCAACGGGGTACAACATCTATCGTGGCACGACGTCGGGCGGTGAAAACGTTCTCATCGCTTCGGTGTCGGCCCCGGCCAGCGGTAATCCCACCTTTACCGACAACGGCAACGAAACGAACAACCAAGCGCCGCCGGCCGCAGACAACAGCGCTCTTGCGCAGCCGGGCCAGGTGGGCGTAAAATCGATCTCCGACCCGGCCAGCACGCTGACGGCGGGCACCTACTATTACGTCGTTACGGCCATCACCGCGTCCGGCGGTGAAACGACGGCTACGATCGAAGGATCGGGCACAACGGTCGCGGTGCCTTTCACCCAGCCCCAGGCGCTGCAGTTGTCGTGGGGCATCGTGCCTGGCGCCAGTGGATACAAAATCTACCGAGGTACGGCGGCCGGCGGCGAAAACAGCCTGGTCGCGACCATCAACAGCAACACGACGACGACCTTTCTCGACGAAGGCAAGGCAACGTCCTCGGCCACCCCGCCCAGCACCAACACCGCCACGTTGGCCGCCCCGACGGGTGTTCAAGTTCTTCCCGTTGCGGATTTCACCAGCATTCTGCTCGGCAACTATACCTACGTGGTCACGGCGATCGAGGGGCTCGGGCAGACGACCCCCAGTTCGTCGGTGTCGGCCACGGCGATGGCGGACCAGGCACTTTCCGTAACGTGGAACGCCACGCCAGGTGCCACGGGTTACCGGGTTTATCGTCTGGGACCAAGCGGACCGGAGCAACTCGTCGCGCTCATTTCCAACGGCACCACGACCAGTTTCTTCGACGACGGGACGGGATCGGCCACCACCGTCAATCCGCCGACGATCAACACGGCGTTCTTGCCACCGCCGGGGCAGCCGATCGCTTCGCTTGCCACCGGCGGGGCTTTGGCCGCCAACACCACGTATTATTACGTCATCACCGCTTTCGATGCGGCTGGCGAGACGCTGGGCAGCCGCGAGGTGTCGGCCACAAGCACCAACAGCGCCTTCACGATCAACCTCGCCTGGTCCGGCGTCGCCGGCGCCACGGGGTATCACATTTATCGTGGTACCGCGTCCGGCAACGAAAACGTTCTGGTCGGGTCAATCTTCTTCTCCGGTACGGGAGTCGACTCGGGCAACGCCCGATACGCGTTTGACGATGATGGCAGCGGCGCGAAAACCACCACCCCGCCGTTGTCGAGTTCGGCGGCCGGCGACCGCGTGCCAGGGGTGGACCTGCTGACTTCGACGCTCAATTACGGCACCGCCGGCTTGCTCGACGGGCAGACGTTCACGATCAGCAACGGCACCGTAATTCGCACGTTCGAGTTCGACGACAACAACCAGCTTACGAATCCGACCAACGTTCCGGTCACGTTCAAGCCGACCGACAGCCCCGCGCAAGTCGCGCAGGACATGATCGCGGCCATCAACCGTCCCGGCTGGAATGTCTACGCGGCCACTTCCGACGCCACGAACAATAACGTCAATCCAGCGGCCACCAACCACGGAAATCCGTCGGACACGCAGGGCGACACCAGCGACCGGGTCAACCTTTTCAACGCCGCTTGGGTGCAAGTCGGGGCGGCACCGGTCGACATCGAATCGCTTCCCGCTCCCGCGCAGAACGTCGCCGTGGCTTCGTCCAGCGGCGGCAACCTGGCAAGCGGCACGTACTACTACGAGGTCACCGCGGTGACGCTTGGCGGCGAAACCGCGGCCGGCAACGAGGAGGCGGCTGTGGTCACCGGACCCAACGGCGAGGTGACGGTCAGTTGGAATGCGGTGCCGGGCGCTACGGGCTACCGCGTCTACCGCGGCACTTCGGCGGGCGGAGAAAACGTGCTGGCCGGTACCGTCGCCGCAGGCAACACCAGCTTCGTCGATACGGGCGTCGGCTCTGCGGGAACGCCGCCCGGAACGAGCACCGCGGCCAGCTCGCCGCACAGCACAATCGGTGCCGCCTACGACACGGGGCTTGATTCGGGCAGCGATCCGCTGCTGCACCCCGTCGCGCTGGCCGTGGCCTCCGGCGGATCCTTCGCGCCGAGCACGACTTACTACTACCTGGTGACGGCCACCGACGCCAACGGGAAGACGTTCCGCGGCAACGAGCAGTCGTTCACGACGAGCACGGGCAGCGAAGAGCTGCAGCTCAACTGGGACCCTGTCGCCAGCAGCGGAACCTGGACGTACAAGGTGTACCGCGGCACGGCGATTGGCGCCGAGAACGTGCTGCTGGCGAGCACTTCCGCCACGTCCTTTCTTGACAACGGCACTTCGCTCCGTGCGGGCACGCCGGCCGACACGGCGACCGTGTTCAACGGCTATGGCGTGATCGGCAACGCGGCCGGCGTGGGAACGTCCACGCAGGTCGACCTGATGAAGGTCCACTTGCACGCCGGCGACGCATTGACGTTGCAATTGAGCACCAGCAGCATTCTTTCGCCGCTTCAGCCGGTTGTGCGTATCTTCGACGCCAACGGCAACGATGTCTCCTCGAACTTCCAGGACTCCGGGCAACTCCCCTTCGGGTCGCTCCAAAGCGGGCCGCTCGGCGCGCGTCAGTTCAGCACGAGCGACCCCTTCACGGCCGGCAACAATCTGTACCTGCCGCCTCCGCCGGGGCAACCTGGCAACACGTCAGACCTGTACTACACCTTCACGCCCGTCCTCGCTCCTCCGGCGCTGACCAGCATTGTCAGCGGAACGGGCGCCGGCACCTTGACCCAGGGGACAACCTATTACTACGTCGTCACGGCGGTCACAGCGGGCGGCGGCGAAACGATCGCCGGCAAAGAACTGATCTTTACCGCGACCGCCAACCGAGAAGCCTCGCTCTCTTGGAAGCCCGTCGCCGGCGCCGTCTCGTACAATGTCTACCGCGGCACGGCGACCGGAGAAGAAGACGTCCTGGTTGCCCAGACCACGGCCACCAGCGTGGTCGACGACGGCAGCTCTCCGTTCTCCCAGAGTCCGCCGGAATTCAACACGGCCTTCGTCTCGGGCGATTACTACGTGGCCATCAGCGGACAAGGAAACTCCACCTACGACCCGACCACCAACAGCAGCGGGCTGTCGCCAGGGAGCACGGGCTATTACCAGATTTCGCTGAGCGTGGGGCACGTCGACCTGCGAGGAACGAATCTGACACAGGGCGATCCGTTCTCCGGCTTCACGAACGTCAATCTTCCCGACGACAGCGAGGTGCCGGGCAACAACAATGTCTCAATCGGTTCGCTGATCTACGGCGCACCGCACGCCAATGCCACCGATCCTTCCTTCGGCGTGCAGGACACGACGGTCCGCGTGATCAAATACGACCTGCAGGGCGATACGCAGCCGGTCACCCCGCAAGGCGAGATCATCATCGAGAGCAACACCATCACCAACTCGCTCAACGACGGCATCCTGGCCACCGCTGCGCCTCGGGAGAGCCTCCCCGGCCAGAGCAACCAGAACTTGCCGCACCCCGGATCGGTGCGCAACCTGCCCTCGCTGAACAGCGCCGACTTGGCGCCCGGTCCCGTGATGTTCAACAACGTGGTGTCCGGTTTCAACAACGCCGGCATCGAGTTCGACGGCGACAGCTCGGGCCGGCCCTCGGCGCCGGTGCCTTTCGGCCGGATCATGAACAACACGATCTACGGCGGCAATCAGCGCTCGGGCACCGGTATCCTGGTCCAGAACAACGCCAGTCCGACGATCATCAACAACATCCTGGCCAATACCACGGTGGGCGTCGCGGTCGACAGCAGCTCGCAGCAACTGGCCAGCCCGCCGGTGCTTGCCTCGAACATCTATCAGAACAACGCCACCAACAGCAACGATCCGGCGGGCGCCGTCGGAACCAACAGCAACCTCAGCGCCAACGGTCAGCCGTTGTTTGTCAACGCGGGGGCGGGCAACTTCTATCTGGCGGCCTTCTCGCCCGCCATCAACAGTTCCGTAAGCGTGGTGCAAGACCGAGGGGCCATGACCGCGGTCACCAGCACGGTCGGCATTCCGCCGTCGCCGATCCTGGCGCCCTCGACCGACATCAACGGCCAGTTGCGCGGACCGGAACCGAACGGCCAGTCGACGGGCGGCGGCGGCCAGGGAGGCAACACATTCATCGATCGCGGCGCCGAGCAACGTGTCGACGTTGCCGGGCCTCTCGCTTCTCTGCTGCAGCCTTCGCCCGACAGCGCGGCCAACCAGAGCTCGGTACCCAACACGGTCCAGCCGATCGGCCAGACCTTCTCCGAATTCGACATCCTCATCAGTGACGGCATCGGTTCGGGGGTGGACGATACCACGGTCACGACCAACCAGTTGCACGTCTACCGAAACGGCGTGTTGCTCACGGCCGGCGTCGACTACTCGTTCGTCTACGACAACAACAACCACATCATCCGTTTGATCGCCGCCAGCGGAATCTGGCAGAACGGAAACGTTTACGACATCTACATCAACAACGGCACGAAGTTCGATCCCAACCAGAACGGCGGCGTTCCCGCCACGGGGATCAACGGCATCGCGGATCTGGGCGGCAATTCCCTGCAGGCCGACTCGCCCACCGGCTTCACCAGCTTCCAGATCATCCTGGAGGACTCGTTCAACGATCCGCCGGCGGTCGTCGTGCCCACCCAGGCGCAGCAGATGTTCGAGCACACCACGCTCGCCTTCAGCCCGCTGACGCCCTCGGCCACCGATCCCGCCGTGCTTACCACGGTGCCCAACGGCATCACCATCTTCGACGTCGACGCCAACGCCGGGGTGGAACAGGTGACGCTCACCGCTTCGGTCGGGCAGTTGACCTTGGTCGATCCGCGCACGGGCCAGGCGCTGATCGATGCCAACGGCAATGCCTTGCCCAACGATCCGTTCCCCGGTGTGACCTACAGCGGTTTGGGCACGCCAGCCGACCCCTTGGTCATCCGAGGCCCGCTGGGAGACCTGACGACGAACGAAGGTCTGCTGAGCGGTTTGACCGCCGCCGAATTGCCCAACGCGACGTTCGAGAATCCAGGTATCAACACGGCGCTGGCGGGACTGGTCTATGAGTTGAACAACCAGGCCGATACCGCCGCCTACTATTTCAGCGGCAACGCCAGCATCACGGTGGTGGCCAACGATCTGGGCAATACACCGCCCCCCGCCAAGATCACCACGGTGACGATCCCGGTAACGGTGATCGCGGTAAACAATCCTCCGGCCGATTCCGTGCCCAGCAGTACGTCGAGCTTCATGGATTTTCCGGCAGCCAGCGCGGCCGCCAATGGCTTGTCGTTCCGCGTGATCGACGGCTCGACCAACCCGCCGACCCCGACCGACTACAAGTTGGGAATCGGCGAGGAAGTCTCCATCAGCAGCGCGGCCACGGGTTCGTCGATCGCGGGCCAGACGATTTCGGTCACCCGCGGCGGCGTCACGAAAGTCTTTGAATTCACGCTTAACGGCACGGTGGCCCAAGGGCACGTCGCCATTCGGGTGAACAGCACCGACACGGCGACCGTGCTGGCTTCGACCGCGGCCACGACCATCAGCGGGGCGGCCGGCTTCAACGTGAAAGGCCTGGCCACCGCGCCCGCCAGCAACGCGGCGGAACTGCTGATCACCGCGGCCACGTCGGTCTCCGGAAATCAACTGACGCTTTCCAATAACAACTGGGAGGTGGACGTTGCCCAAATCGCCACGGGAGCGAGCATTGCCCACCAGACGATCACGCTGAATTCAACCACCTTCGAGTTCACGGTGCCGGGCTGGCAGATTCAAGTAGCCAACGATGCCGCGGGCAACACGATCGCTCACCAGACGATCACGGTCAGCGTGACGCAGAACGGCACGACCACGACCAAGACCTTCGAGCTGATTACCGCCACTTCAGGTCCGGCGGCCACCGGCAATATCGCCGTGTTGTTGAACAACAGCGATGGGCCGGCCCAGATCGCCACCGATATTGCGGCCGCCATCGACGGAGCAAGCGGTTTCAACAACTCCACGTTGGCGACCGCGGCGGGTGAATTCGTGACCGTTGGCACTTCCAACCCCATCACGACGACAGGCGCGTTGCTGCTGGTCAACAACGTCGGGGCAACGGCCCCAGGAAACGTCGCCATTAACACCAGCACCACCGATGGACCGGCACTGCTTGCCGCGGAGGCCGCGGCGGCCATCAACGCCAGCCTCAACAGCCCCGGACTGGTTGTCGCCAACGGCAGCCAACTGATTTTCCGCTCACCGCCTACCCTCGGCAGCGAGAGCAATGCGCCATCGGGGTCGCTCTTGAGCCTCTACAACCCGGTGCCGTTCTCCGCCACGGACGATGCCACGCAGATTGCCCAGGACGTGGCGCTGGCGATCGGTCTGCCCGTCAGCGCGGCGTCGGGCAACCGCGTGACGCTGCCCGCGGGCGATCAGTTTGCCGCGTTGCAGGCAAGCGAGGATGTCGGCTACACGTTCAGCGCGGCCGCGGGCAACGCGGTGGTCGTCAGCGATCCCGACGTTCCCACGGCAGCCGCCAGCAGCACGGGGCCGTTTGAAGAGATCGTCAGTGTGCTGTCGGGCACCGGTGTGCTCCAAGTGACGAACACCAACGGCATCACCTTCCTGAACGCCACTGCCAACGGCCAGGCCACGCTCGATTTCCAGGGAACGCTGGCGGCCATCAACCAAGCGCTCGACGGTCTGCACTTCGTTCCGGCCGACGAATACGTCGGACCGGTGCAGATCGCGTTCTTCACCAGTGACCACGGCAACACGGGTGTCGGGCCGGCTCCCACTTTCGCCCCCAGCCCCGTACCGCTGTTCTCACAGGAGCAGGACGTGCGGTTGGAAGTCCTGACGATCAGCGACGCTCCCACCATCGACACCACGAAGACGCTTTCTCTGACCAGCATCAACGAGACGCCGAGCAGCCCGCCAGTGCCGGCCGTACCGGCCCCGAACCCCGGACAATCGGTTTACAGCCTGTTGACCAACGCCGGTACCACGCTGCCAGCGATGACGCTGACTGCGACCGGCGCCAAATACGGCATCGCGATTACCGGCGCGACCATCGTCGGCCAGCCGGGCGGCGCACCGGGTGGCGTCTGGCAGTATTCGCTCGACGGCGGCAACACCTGGCAGAACATGACCGGCCTGTCGCCCAGCAACGCCCTGCTGCTCGACGGCGGCAACGGCACGAGCACCTTCGGCAACCTGGTGCGCTTCTTGCCCGCCGCCAACTTCAACAGCTCCGACGGTACGCCGACGATCACCTTCAACGGCTGGGACCAGACCGCGGCGCTCAATCCCCATACCAACGCACTCGTGAGTCTGGCGCCCGGCAGTTTCGCCGACCTGACGGGGGCCGGCATCGGCACCGGCGGCAGCACGCCGTTCAGTCCGCAGAGCACGACGGCTGCCATCACGGTGAACGCGGTCAACGATCGCCCGACGGTCACCGCGTCCGCCAACAGCTACACGACGAAGGAAAACACCACCGTACCGCTGACGGGAATCAGCATCACCGATTTCGAGTTCAGCCAGAACAACGGCACCGTCAAGGTTACCGTCTCCCTGTCAGACACGACGACCGGCACGCTTTCGGCCAGTTTCGTATCGGGCCTTACTGGATCGGGCAACAACACGGCCAGCTTGACGCTGCAAGGCACGCTGGCGGTCGTCAACCAGGCACTCGCCACGCTGACCTTCACGCCGGCGCTGAATTTCGCGGGCACAACGCAGGTGAACATCCAGGCCCAGGACTTTGATACGTCCGGGTTGCCGGTCGACGGAACGGGCGCATCCATATCCCAGGTCTCGGCGCCGCTGGCGATCTCTGTTCTTGTCACGGCGGTGCACCAGGCGCCCGTGCTCTATCCGACAGGCGACGGAGTGCCGCCGGTGAGCGGTAACCCGACGTTGGCTCCCGTGGCGGAGAACGCTTCGTCCGCGATCAATCTCGGCACCAGCGTGCAAAACCTGCTCAGCAGCTTCGGCGCCAACAGCATCTATCAGGACGGCAAGCCGCCCGTCAACACGGTGCCGCAACCCGCGCCGTTCCTCGATCTCGACGCGGATGCCGGTGCCAAGGAAGGGATTGCCATCGACGGACTGTTCGCGCCGAGCAACAGCGGCATCTGGCAGTACTCGGTCAACGGCGGCAGCAGTTGGTCGACGATCGGCACCGCTTCAGACAGCAACGCCTTGGTGCTCCCGGCCAGTGCGCTGGTTCGTTTCCAGCCGAACCCGAATTACATCAGCAGCCCCGGCAACCTCCCGTCCGTCAGCTTCCGTGCCTGGGACCAGACCGACGGGGCCACCTCGGCATCGCGGGTCAACCTGACGCCTACCGCGACCAAGACCGGAGGCACGACGGCCTACAGCGCCACCACCGCCACGGCCACCGTGACGGTCGCCGCGCAGAATCAGCCCCCCTCCTTCGCCATCTCGTCGGGCTATAGCACCTTCATGGACAACACGGTCGCGGCCAGCAGCAGCCAGCACGGTCGCAACAACTTGCCGATTTCCGTAGCCAACTTCGTGTTCTCGGTCTCGCCCGGCTTGCAGGGAGAGAGCGTAACCTTCAACGTCACGAATGACGACCCCAGCCTGTTCAGCGTCCAGCCGACGATTACGCTCGACCCAAGCGGCACCACGGGTACGCTCCACTTCACGCTCGCGCCAAGTCAATTCGGCGTGGCCACGCTGACGGTGACCGCTGTCAATAGCGGCGACGGCAACAATACGTCGGCGCCGAAAAAGACCGCCATCACCGTGATTGGCATCACCGATCCGCCGACGATCGACCCGGTTACCGATCAGCAGGCCGCCGACAACGCAGGGACGCAGCAGGTTGCCCTGACCGGCATTACGCCGGGCCTGGACGAAACGCAGGTGATGTCGGTTACCGCCACGTCGGACAATCCGAGCCTCATCCCCAACCCCACCATCAGTTACACGAATCCCAACACCACCGGCACACTCTTCTATACTCCCACTCCAGGCACCTCGGGCACCGCTACGATCACCATCACCGTCACCAACAACGGTGGCACGTCGTTCGGGGGCGTCAACACGTTTAGCGAGACGTTCACGATCACCGTGATCAGCAGCTCGCCGACGGCGGACTCCGCGACCGTCGCCGTTGCCGAAAACACTGCGCAATTGATCGTGCTCACGGGCAGTCCGGCCACAAACCAGACTTACGCTCTAACCGCCACGATCGCAACGCTGCCGACAAACGGCAGGCTCTATCAGACGCCCGACGGAACGACCCTGGGCGCCCCCATCACGGCCGTCAACACGGTGGTGACCAACACGCAAAACGAAGTGATCTACGTGCCCAACACCAATCAAACGGGCAACGACAACTTCACGTACACCATGACGGGGGGCAGTCCGGCCCAAACGTCGCTCCCGGCCACGATCAGCCTGGATATCCTGGCGCCCAGCCAGTTGCCGAGCTTCACGCCGGGAGCGGCCGTGGCGGTGGGCGTCAACGCCGGCCCACAAACCATTGCGGGCTGGGCCACGAACATTTCCTCGGGAACCAATCCCAGCGGCCAGTCGTTGGTGTTCGTCCTCACGGGCGACACGAATCCCTCGTTGTTCAGCGTCGCGCCGGCCATCAACGCCGGCACCGGCACGCTCTCGTTCACGCCGGCGGCAAACGCCACCGGTTCGGCGACCATCAGCTTCGTGCTACGCGACCCAGGCAACGGCCAGCAATCCGTGGCTCATTCGTTCAGCATCAGCGTTAATGCCGTCCCCGTGGCTCAGCCCGACACGTATGTTCTCAGCACCAGCGGGACCAACACCGTATCGGCCGTCAACGGAGTGCTCTCGAACGACAGTGCAGGGGCGGGCGTCACCGCGCAACTCGTCAGTTTGCCGTCGCGCGGCACACTCGTGTTCCATGCCGACGGCTCGTTCAGCTACACCCCCAACGCCAGCTTCCAAGGCTACGACCAGTTCAGTTACCAGCCCGCGAACGGCGGGGCGGTGGGCAGCGCGGTCACCGTCACGTTGCTCTCGCACCAAGCGGCGGTGGTCGACAAGCTCTACCACCAGGTCTTGGACCGCTCGGCCGACCTGTCGGGTCTGCAGTACTGGACGAACCTGATCATGCAGGGCCAGCCCTACGGCATCATCGCGCAGGGCATCTTCGACAGCGACGAGCGGCTGATGCCGATCGTGAGTCGATACTACGAACAGTTCCTGCTGCGTACCCCGGACGCGGGAGGTCTGGCGTACTGGGTCCACGTCTGGCAGCAGGACGGCGGGCCGGAGAACGTCGTGGCGGGCATGATCAGCTCGCCGGAGTTCTTCGCCCAGGCCGGCCTGGCTCACCCGACGCTCACTGCCAACGAGGCCTGGGTCTACACGCTCTACGAGCGTCTGCTCAACCGCCAGCCCGACTCGCAGGGTCTGCAATTCTGGACGAACAACCTGAATACCGGCGCGATGACGCGCGAGCAGGTGGTGCTTGGTTTCGAGACCAGCCCGGAGGCTTATACCAACGACGTGACGAGCTTCTTCCAGCTCTACTTGAACCGCAATCCAAGTCCGACGGAAGCGGCGCCGTACGTCGCCCAACTGCAAAGCGGCTCGACGCAGGCCGACGTGCAGATCGAGATCATCAACACCACCGAATACCAGAACAGCCCGCCGCTGCCTGCGACGGGAACCACCAGCGCGGACAATTCCTTTGAGTTGTAACGCGGCCTGACAACGACCACTTCAGAGGGAGGCCGAACACGAACAGACAGCGGCGCAAAACCGGCAAGGAGCTTGCAGCGGGGGCGTTTCGCCTGCCCTACGGCAGCAGGGCCGTAAGCTGGGCCTGCCGGTCGGTTGCCTCACTTCGATTTTTGTTGACTTGCTTGCCGGTCGAGTTTTAATGGAACTTAGCTCTTCCATGCACGGCAGCGGCGCAAACGTGACTCTCTGGCGCCGTGCCTGCGGGGTTGCCGTGCCTACCCGGTTTCAGTCAGGAAAGATCCAAGTCAATCAGTGCGCGCTCATTCCGCCAGCCAAGGGCAAGCAAAGCGCCGTCACGGCGTAGCTGGTTTCAGGTCTCGCGCAGCTAAGGTCGTACACGGGCTAGTTAAAATAGGCAGTAGAGATAATTTGCATATTGCTAACAGTATAGGCTGAATGGACAATTGGGTCGTTCTGCCGCTGTTCGCCTAAACAGCCGCGTGAATATCGATTCGCTTTAGGAGAACAATCAATGGGGATGTGGCGCTCGCTCCACCCTTTCAAGTCTGAAGGTCCGACGAAGCGGAAGCGTACGGCGACGACGGCGCGCAAGGCACAGGGGCGCGCCGCAGCCGAGGCGCGGAAAGCACTTTCTCGCCGTGCCCTCATCGAGCGATTCGAGGAGCGGGCCATGCTCAGTGGCTCGCCGGAGTTGATCTCGATCGTCGCCAACAGCGGCGACGTGGTCTATTCGTCCAGCGCGAGCGGGCAGGTGGCCGTCCTGCATACCTCGCCCAGCGAGTTGGACCTGTATTTCAATCAGGGAACCGTCCTCGATCCCACGACGCTCGGCGGCATTCAAGTCGTCGGCGCCGGGCTCGACGGAAAGCTCAACGATGCCGACGACGTGTCGCTCCATCCGGGCTATGTCGGCATCGGCACCACTCCCAACGAGGTGGTGCTGCGGTTCGCGCAGACGTTGTCAGACGGGCTCTACCAGATGACGCTGCTGGGCAGCGGTCCCAACGCACTGACCGACAGCAGCTCACCGCCAGACCCGTTCAATAGCGGCAACCCGGCACAGCCCAACCTGCAGGTGCCCTTTACGGTTGCGGCCGGTCCGCAGGTCACGGCGGTCGTCCCTGAGCCGATCGTCTACAACTCCACAACCGGGCAGCTTCAGCAGAACACCAGTGAAATTGATGTCTATTTCAGTAAGCCCATACAGACCCTGGCGCAGTCAGTAAACCAGCTTGACCCCCGGCTGTTCCAGCTCATCGTGACGAACGACACGGCGTCGACGGTGAACCAGGGCTCCTATAACCCCACGTCCGTCAGTTTCGACCCGAGCACGAACAAGGCGACCCTCCTTTTCCAGGCGCCGCTCGACGCGCTGGCCGGTGGCAGCGGCGCGCTAAGGCTGCGCATCGGAGACAATCAGCAGGTCGTCACTTCGTTCACCACGGGCCAGCAGGTCAACACGCAACCGGTGACAACGGTTATTCCCGAGCCCGGTTCGACCTTTGGCAATCCGTCGCAGCCTACGCTGCAGCCTTACTCGGTGAACCTGGAAAGCACGCAGCAGATGCAGCACCAGATCATCGATACGGTGCTGGGGGCGACCAACATCAATCCCGACGTCGCTGTCCTGGGCGGCAATACGGGTGTGGGGGTGCGCAACGACCAGGTCCAGCAACATATCGACTACAGCGAATCGCCTCTCGGCCAAGGCGCGTTCGCCGCCGCCCCGACGCCCGGATCCATTCCGACCTACACCTACAACTTTCCGGCCATTTACGGCGGCACGGCGGTTTCACCACTGCACAACGTGATCACCAGCCAGCAGGAGAACCTGGCGCGCGAGATCTTCCAGCTCTGGTCGACGTATTTGGGCGTGCAGTTCAGGGAAGTCAGCAGCGAGACGCTGGGAGCCGCAGACTTCGGCATCGTCACGGGCGAAGTGCAAGCCGTGAATCCCACCGCAGCGGCGACGCTGCAGGCGATCGCGGGCCCCGCGCCGACCAGCCCCCTGACGATCAACGGGGTCCCCGAGTACCTGGCGGTCATGAATGCCCAGGTCTACGCCAATGAAAGCCTGTACGGGGGGCCGTGGTTCACCGCGGCCATGCAGCAGATCGGTCGCCTCCTGGGGTTGGGCTTCGATGGCGAAGGCCCTCCGGGCACGGTCATGGGGCTGGGCGGCAAGGATCCGGCCACGAACGCGGCGCCCGAGCCCGTCTTCCCCGGCAACACCGACATCCTCCACGGCCAGTCGATCTACCAGCCGGCGAGCGACAACGTCGACATGTACTCGTTTACGTTGCACTCGTCGGGGCAGTTCAGCGCCCAGACGATCGGGCAGCAGGGGTTCTTCAACGTCATCACCATCCCCTCGGGCACCTCGACGGGGGCCGTTGGCTCTGCGGTGGCCGACGGCAGCACGTTCAGCATCAACGACGGCACGCAGACGGTGACGTTCGAGTTCGCCGCCAACGGCCGCATCGTCAACGACGGCAACCTGCCCATCGCCTACAACTCGAGCGACAGTGCCCTGACGGTGGCTGCCAAAGTGGCCGCCGCGGTCAACGGCGCCGCGTCGTCGCTGGGATTGAAAGCGACCGCCGGAGCCTCCGAGAACCAGGTTGGCTTGAGCGGCAACCTGACGGTTACCCCCTCGGCGTCGACGCTTAACGTGATCACGGTCCCGTCGACGTCGAGCACGGTCGGCACGCGGGTGGTCGACGGCAGCACGTTCACCATCAGCGACGGCACCCACAGCGTCACCTTCGAGTTCGCGGCCAACGGCCGGAGCGTGACCGACGGCAACGTGCCGATCGCCTACAACACGACCGACAGCGCCACGACGGTGGCCACCGACATCGCCAGCGCCGTCAGTGCGGCCGCGGTGACGACGGGTTTGAAAGCCACGGTGGGCGTCTACCAGAATCAGGTGGATGTCACGGGTCCCGTGTCGGTCACGCAATCGCCAGCCTACTTCAGCTCCATCACGGTGCCGTCCGTTTCAGGGACGGTCGGCACGGGCGTGGCCGACGGCAGCACCTTTACCCTCAGCAACGGCACCCAAAGCGTCACGTTTGAATTCGCGGCCAACGGCCGGAGCGTGACCGACGGCAACGTGCCGATCGCCTACAGCACGACCGACAGCGCGCAGACCGTGGCGACCGACATCGCCAACGCGATCACCGTTGCCGCCGCGCAGCAGGGGTTGCAGGTCGTCGTCGGCGTGAAGGGAAACGTGGTGAACGTGAGCGGGTCGGTCAGCCTGACGCCGTCAGGCAACCAGGGTCAGGTCAGTTACTCGCAACAAGCGGGCCAGGTGGTTTACGGGCAGCAGTCCAACCAGATCGGCTACGCGCAACAGCCGAGCCAGCTCAACACCGTCTTGACGCTCTACAGCCAGACGAACGTCATTCAGGTGCCGGAGAACGCCTCGTCACCGGCCGGCGCGGTCGGCTCGACCGTCGTCGATGGCAGCACCTTCACAATCGACGACGGGGTCCATCCCCCGGTTACCTTCGAGTTCGCCGCCAACGGCCGCACGCTTACCGACGGCAACGTGCCGATCGCCTTTTCTTCCTCGCAGGACAGCGCGCACAACGTCGCGTTGGAAATCGCCAACGCGATCAACAGCGCGGCGGCGCAAACAGGCCTCGACGTGACGGCCTCCGTG
Source organism: Pirellulales bacterium (assembly GCA_035550375.1). Classification (GTDB taxonomy): domain Bacteria; phylum Planctomycetota; class Planctomycetia; order Pirellulales; family JAICIG01; genus DASSFG01. Next base: position 74,930 of record DASZPH010000011.1, read on the forward strand.
CAGTTCGACCAGGTGGTGCTCAACGGTCCGGTGACCCTCACCGAGAGCACCCTCCAAGGAGGCGTGACCTACACAGTCTCGCGTCAGATCGTCTCCCGCAACGACGATTACTTCGGTACCGACTCGTACCTGAACATGAATCTCGCGCCGGGCATCTATTACCTGGCGGTCACGAGTACCGGCAACACCCAGTTCAACCCGAACGTGGCCAACAGCGGCTCGGGCGGCACCACGCAAGGGCCCTACGAGCTCGACCTCAATTACACGCCGGCCGCCACCAGCACCCTGACCGACCTGGCCGGCAACCCGCTTCTCGGCAACTCCAACGGAACAAGCGGGGGCGCTTACAACTTCTGGTTCAACGTCGGCAATACGATCTTCGTCGACAAGACGCCCCCCTCCCTGACGTCGGGAGCACCCGGTTCGCTGACGAACCCCTACACCAACATCGCCACGGCGTTGCAAGTGGCGGCCAATCGGTTGATTGCTCCCGGCGGCACGACCCCCAACCTCGACGGCCAGACTTTCGTCGTTAACGACGGTCAGAATGCCCCAGTGACCTTTGAGTTCGCCGCTGACGGCCGGCAGGTGACGGACGGCAACGTGGCGGTCAACTTCAACAGCGGCAACGTGCTTGGCACGCCGGCCGACACACCGACCCAGGTTGCGCAGGACATCGCCACCGCGATTCAAGCGGAAGTGAACCTCAGCGCCCTGTCCTTCACGGTGGCGCCAGTCACCAACGGAAACGTGGTCGACGTCCAGGGCGCGTCTTTTGTCGACGCCAAGGGATCGCCCGCCCTCATGGCTTCGCCCAAGATCGTGCGCATTCTGGGCAACGGGACGGCCGACAACAGTCTCGGTGTGCCGGCGACGGCGCCCAACGGAGCCAGCATCACGGCCGGTCAGATCGTTGCGCCCGCGCAATCGTTCACGATCACGGCGGGGACGGTGACCTCCACGTTCGAATTCTTCAACGGCGACGCGATCGAAGTCTCGGCGGCCAGCGGGGCCAACATCGCCGATCGGAGCACGTTCTCGATCACGCAAGCCGGCAAAAGCGTCACCTTCGAATTCGCCGCCAACGGCCGCGTCGTCACCGACGGCAACTTTGCCATCGCCTACCAAACGGCTGATTCTAAATCCACGCTTGCCAAGGAAATTGCCCAGGCGATCAGCGCCGCCGCGGCCGCCGGCAAGTTTGGCACCAACTCGCCGATCTCGGGGGCCTACAGTGGCATCGGTCCCGACGGCAACGCCATCGTCAGCATCGGCAGCAGCCCGGCGGTCGGCAATACGCCGGCCACCAGCTATAGCGTGAACGTCAGCGGCCTGGTGCTGAAGACCAGCACGAACAAGATGTCGATCGCCGCCGGCGACATCGCGGTGCGGTATACGAACTCGGATACGCCAGCGCAACTGGCCCAGGAAATTGCCGCGGCCATCAACGCCTCGCCGCTGGCCCAGCCGGCCGGCGGCGACGTGGCCGCCTCGGTGACCACGAATGCCGTGGCCTACACCAACGGAGCGGCCTGGTTCATTAACTTGACGGGTGTCGGCCAGTTGGTCATCAACGCCCAGAACGCCTCGCAGCAGACAGGCGGGGGCGGCACGGTGACGGCCCTGGGCTTAATCGCCAGCTCCAACGCGCAGCCCTACGAAATCGGCACCAGCCAGTTCGGCGGCACGCCCCTGGCGGACGGCAGCAGCATGAACGTGCCGCAAAACGTGACGGTGATGATCGACGCCGGCGCCGTCTTCAAGCTGGAAGGGGCGAATATCAGCGTCGGCGTGAATTCACCGAACGTCGACCGCAGCCAGTCGGCCTTGCAGGTGCTCGGCACTCCGAACAGTTCGGTCTTCTTCACCTCCTTCCACGACAACTCGATCGGCACGGTCACCGACACGGTTACGGCTGCCAACGCCGGCGATTGGGGCGGCATCGTGTTCGGCTCGGCGGCCGACATGGAAAGCCAGGGGATTTTCCTCGACGACGTCAATCACGCCCGACTCAGCTATGCCGGCGGGACGGTCGTGGTCAATGGGTCGGCAGCCGAATACGCACCCATCTACCTCAGCGGCTCCAGACCCACGATCACCAACAACACGATCCTCAACAGCCGCGATTCGGCGATTTCGGCCGACCCCAACAGCTTCACCGAAACCGTCTTCGGCAGCCCGGCCAACAGTCCGGCCGGCTTGCCGTCGCCTATCCAGACGAGCCCCGCGGTCAGTTCCACTGGCGGCACGCTCGCCACAGGAAGTTATTACTATGTGATCACGGCCCTGACCGCGAGCGGCGAGACCACGGCCTCGGGCGAGGTGTCGGCGGCAGTCACGGGGCCGACGGGTGAGGTGACCCTGAGTTGGTTCCCCGTGGTGGGCGCGACCGGCTACAAGATCTATCGCGGCACGGCATCCGGAGCCGAAAACGTCCTGGCGGGGATCGTCTCCGTGGGCACGACGGCGAGCTTTGTTGATACCGGCGCCGTGGTGGCCACCGGGCAGTCGCCTCCCGTCAACCAACCTTTCAGCATCGACTACGAGCGCGCCGGTCCCGATATCTCGGGCAACACGCTGGCCGTGACCCAACCGGGCGCGATCACGCTTACGGCAGCGGCCGGAAACCTGATTCTTGCCGGCGAGACGTTCCAGGTCACGAACCCGAACACGGGCACGACGAGTATTTTCGAGTTCGTCAACGACCTGGCGAACCGCACGATCGTATCCGGACAACTGCTGGCGGACGGCCACTACGCGGTGCTCTTCAGTCCGGGAGTGCCGGCCAGCGGCAGCGTCGCGGCGGTGCCGCCCGACACCGCGGCGCAGGTCGCCGCGCATATCGCCGGCGCGATCCAGGCGGCGAACATTGGCGTGACCGCCACCGCGACCACGAGCAGCGCGAACGTGAGCATCTCCGGCGCGTCGAGCGTCGTACCCTCGACGCCGAGCAGCTTCACCGCTCCGGCCGGCGCGTCGATCGTCAGCGGAGAGACCTTCGTCGTCGTCAACCTGGCCACCGGTGCTCAGTCCACCTTCCAGTTCATCACCACGGGTCAGACGGTCACGACGGGAGACATCGCGGTCACCTTCACTACGGTCGACAGCGCCGCGACCATCGCCAGCAAGATGGCGGCGGCCATCAACGGCGCCAGTCTGAACATGCTAGCCATTGCGGCGGGAAGCAATGTGCTACTGAGCGGCGCGACGGACTTCCGAATTACGACGGTCACCGGCGCGGGCATCTCGGCCACTGCTCCGCAGAATCTGAAGCTATCGACGGGGAGCGCTGTGACGGACGGCTCGACGTTCGTGATCAACAATCCCATAACGGGCAGCAGCGTTACCTTCCAGTACCATCTGGCGACCGACACGACCTCGGTGGCGTCGGGCAACATCGCGATTGTCTATTCGAAGACCGATACCAGTTTGCAACTGGCCAACGAGACGGTCGCGGCAATCAACGCGGCCGGACTAGGCGTTTCAGCCGTCGCTGCCCCCACCACGGGAACCGGGGTGACCACGACCAACGTCTTTCTGATTGAGGTGCCCAGGGGCAAATTTGCCTCACCGCTGAGTGTTGCCTCGACGACCGTGGCAAATACCGTGAACGGCCTTTTCATTCGCACGCAGGACAGTATTACTCAGGCGGCGGAGACGCTTTCGGTAAACGCACGCTGGACCGCAACTGACATTCCCTATGTCCTGTCCGACAATCTGATCCTCCAGGGCAATCCGGGCGGCAATCTGGATAACATTGCGCGGATGAGCGCTCGCCTCGACATCGATCCGGGCGTTACGGTGAAGCTCAACGATGCGCGCATCGAAACACAAGTCGGTGCCAACTTCATCGCCGAAGGAACCGCGAGCCAACCGATCGTATTCACGTCCCTGCACGACAACACCTATGGCGGCGGTGGCACGTTTGAGACCGACGGAGTCAGCCCGAGTTCATCGTCGCCGTTGACCTTGCCCGCTCCCGGCGACTGGGCCGGCCTCTACTTCGCTCCCACTTCGATCGGCAGCCTTGACTACGCGGTGATCTCCTATGGCGGCGGCAATTCCACGGTGCAAGGCAATTCGGATTCGTTCAACGTCATCGAAATCCATCAGGCTACGGTGCGCATCGCCGATAGCACGATCGAGAACAACGCCAAGGGTCTCGTCACGGGTTCTCGCGGTGACCTGGAAGGGAACGATGCCGCGGCCATTTACGTGCTGGGCGCTCAGCCGGCGATTGTCAACAACGTATTCCTTGACAACGAAGGGGCGACCATCAGTGTCAACGCCAATTCGCTGACTTCCGCCATCGTGCCCGACTGGGGCCGAAGCACAGGCCCCATCAACCGCTTCACTCAATTCGACAACAATGATGGACCGCTCGTTCGGCTCAACAAGATCGGCAACACGTTGAGCCAGGTGGCGATCAACGGAATGCTGGTCCGGTCCGGCACGCTGGACACACGGTCTGTCTGGGACGACACGGACATCGTGCATGTCGTTGAAGGGCAGATCCAAGTGCCGAATGTCGACACCCAGGGCGGACTGATGCTGGAAAGCAGTCCCTCAGCAAGCCTGGTTGTTAAGTTCAGCGGCACGAACGCCGGACTCACGGCCACCGGCACGCCACTGGATATCACCAACCGGGTGGGCGGTTCGGTGCAGGTCCTCGGCACGCCGAACCACCCGGTGATCCTCACGGCGCTGACCGATGCCACCGCCGGCGCCGGCCTGACGCCCGACGGCCGTACCCAGTATGACACCAACAACACGGGCGTTGTTCCCAACGTTGCCGCTTCGGGAGTGCCGACTTTTCCACCGTCCGGCCAGCAGCTTGCGGTTACAACCACGACCACGGCGGCGACCCTGGTCAATGGCATGTTGCTGCGGCCCCTGGCCAACGGCGTTACGATCACGGGTTCGTCGCTCGTCGGCCAGGCGACCCAGCAGGGCACCTATGCTAACGGCGACGGAGTGCCGTTGGAGATTCCGCAGAAAGGCGTGATTCTCACGAGCGGCAACGCGAACATTCCCGACCAGAACACGCTTCCGGGCTTCACGGGCGATTTGGGCACTGCCGGCGATCCCCGTTTGTCGGCCTTGATCGGCGGTACAGAGACTTTTGACGCCAACGAACTGACGATTACCTTCAACGTCGATCCAAACTCGGGAATTAAATCCGGCTCATTCGAATTCCAGTTTGGGAGCGAGGAATATCCGGACTTCGTCGGCTCACAATTCAATGACGTCCTGGCTGGATTCATCAACGGGGATCAGACCACGAATTTCATCCATGATTCCAATGGAAACCTGGTCACCATCAACAGCGCGTTTTTCAACATCGACAACTCCGTCGACCCGACGACGGGAAAATCGCCTTACAACATAGAATACAACGGCCTTACTTCGGGATTGGTCGCTTCGTTTCCGGTTCAGCCGGGGACGAATACGCTGACGATCGCCATTGCCGACGCCTCAGACACTTTCCTCGACTCGGGCGTACTCATGACGGACCTGCACTTCAGCACACAGGATGTTGGAGCGGGGGGCGTGACCGCGGGAGGAGCGTCGGCCGGCGCGTGGCAAGGACTGACCTTCAACCAATACAGCAACGACAACAATGTGGCGGTGGTAAACGAGAAAGAGCCTGCCTACAACGGCGGCGTCGACACCAACGGCACACCCTCGACGTCACAGCCGCTGGGGCAGCTCGCTGCGAACTTGACCAGCGGTGACGACAACCAGCGCCTGGGCTTCCTCGTCAACGGGACAATCAGCCCCGACCATCCCGGCGACGCCGACGTGTACTCCTTCCAGGCTCAACCGGGCACGCAGGTTTGGATGGCGATGGGCAACACTTCGCCGAGTCTCGACGGGGTGCTCGAGCTCGTCGACAGCAACGGCACGGTGCTGGCGCGCAGCGACAGCGCCGCCAACGAGGCTCTGGATCCGAGCCTGCTGACGAGTGCCTCGCCGTCGGGCATGGGCTTCGCAGGGAACCTGGCGCAGCCGTTCGCGAGCGGCCCGCTCTTGGGCGGATACAATTCCAGCAATCCTTCGTTGTCGCACACGCTCTATGGTCCCGGCAGCGTGAACGACCCCGGCCAACAGGATCTGTACAGCACGAACCCGAACGATCCCGGCTTCCGGGTCGTGCTGCCCGTTCCGCCGGGCTACAGCGGCAGCGGTCCCGCACAGTACTTCGTGCGCGTGCGCAGCGCCAGCCCCAACATCAACAACGTTCACGGCGGCCAAAGCAGCGGGGTTTACCAGGTCTCGATCGCTCTGCAACAGGCGCCGCTGCCGGCAGGTTCGTCGGTGCAATACGCGGACATCCGTTACGCCACCAACGGGATCACCGTGCAGGGTTTGCCGGCCCACTCGCCGTTGGTCGCCAACGCCGGCGAAACAACCAACGGCACCTCGAGCACCGATGCGTCTTCGGCGAACCAGCCGAGCCTCATCGGCACCGCGCAGAACCTGGGGAACGTGCTCGCCAGCGATCAGAACTCGGTCAGCGTCAGCGGCAGTCTGGCGCCTTCGGCCAGCAACCCCAATCTTTCCACGCAGGTCGATTGGTATCAGTTCTCGGTCAACTACAACCTGGTGCAGTTGCTGCAGGGTTCGACGGCCGCCGACCGGACCTTCGCCGCGATGTTCGACATAGACTACGCCAGCGGCCTGCAGCGAGCCGACACCACGATCTCGGTCTACAACTCCAGCGGCACGCTGATCTACGTGGGACGCAACTCGGGTGTGGCCGACGATCAGCCGGCACCGAATTCGACGAGCCCTCTGAGCAACCTGACTGCCGGCTCCTTGGGCAACCTCGATCCGTTCATCGGCACGGTTCAAATCCCGGCGGGGGAGCAGGGCGGCACCAGCGAGACGTACTACGTCGCCATCAGCTCGAGTGCGGCTTTGCCGCAGGCGCTGGACGGCACGTTCTCGGCCAATAGCGCCAACGCCTTGGTGCGGCTGGAGCCGATCGACTCGGTCAATCGCATCGTGGAAGACCACGTCGGCAGCCAGGGGGGGCAAACGGCCCAGTCGGCCAGCACGTTGACGTCCATGTTCAATGGCTCGGTCGACACCACGGCGAGCAACTTCGACCCAACGAAGCCGATCCTGGCCACGTCGCAGCAGGCCCAGCAGATCGCCTCGCTCAACACCAGCGCGGTGCCGTGGACCTTGGGCAACGTCCAGTTGTTCGTCGACCAGGAGCCCCTCGCCAACACCCAGTTGCCGACGCCGGCGAACCCCACGGCCGGTGAGCTGTTTTCGATCAACCTCCCGGATACGAGGGCCGCCACGGCTCTGCGGACCGATATCGGGCCGCTGCAGGGCAACAACAACTTTGGTTACCAAGCCATGGCCATCCGCAATGACGGCCTGCTGTATGGCTTCACGTTCGGCCGCACCGACGCAACGGCCGGGACGTACAACCAGATCAACACCGGCACGGCGGCCGCCACCGCCGCCGGCGCCGACAACCTCGCCACCAGCCAGAATGGGGCCAATAACACGGTCGTCCCCCAGAACGTCGGCGTGCAGATTCGGACCATGGCGTACGTGCAGAACGGCACCAGCCGCACGCTGTTCGCCATCGGCAGCTACGTCGGCGGCAACGGGGCCGCCGCGTTCCAGAACGGCTTGTACGAACTCGACCCGAACACGGGTGCGGTCATTTCACCCCCCGACACCCGCAACCCGAACGCGGGAACAAGCTTCCTCCCCGTCTTGCTCAATCCGACGGGCGTGTCCCTCTCCGAGCAGATCACCGGCTTGGCCTCGATCGGCAACACTCTCTATGCCGTAACGAATCAGGGAGGCCTGTACATCGTCAACAACCCCGCGTCGACCGGCGCTTCGGTGCAGTTCGTAGGCCAAATCAAGGCTGGCAACGGAAGTGTCGTGCCGTTTACCGGGCTCACCAACGGTCCGCCCGACGTCAATAACGGGGCTTACGCCAACGATTTGTTCGGTGTCGACGCCAACGGCAATCTTTACGCCTTCAGTACGTCCGGCGCTTTGCAGAACGTCTTCAACGGCGGCACGGCTTCGAGCGTCTCGCTCGGGGTAACGAACATCGTGTCACTGGCGTTCTCCACGCTCGACTACAACCTCTGGCACGTGACCGATGCCCGTGCCAACGACCCCGGTCACGGAACTGACACGGCCCCCGACAACAGCCGCGACCCCAACTCAGCCAACCAGCCCGACGCCGGCAACCTGAGCTACTACTTCGGCCTGGAAAACCCCAACGCCCCCGGCGTGATCGACACGGCGCAGGCCAATGGCACGGCCACGACCTTCCAGCCGGGCGCGGCAAACTACGCCACGAATCCGCAGGTCGCGGGCACGTGGGGAACCCCGAATTACACGCCGAACTACAACCTGCCAGGCGGGGCGATGGGGAGCCTCGCCACCAACAGCTTCAGCCTGGCCAACTACAACGCCGCCGACGCCCCCACCCTCTATTTCGATTACTTCCTCAACACGGGGATGACGAACAACTCCACCGCCGGCTGGAAGTCGAGCGCCCGCGTGCTGGTCTCGACCGACGGCGGAGCGACGTGGAGCGAAGTCGCCACGAACGATCCCACACGGTCGGCCTACAACCTGGCCACCGACCCACTCAGCAGTTCACTCGGCGTAAGGCAAAATTCGCAAAAGAGCGAACTGCCGGGCTTCGACAGCGCGTCGGCAACGACGGGCGCCACCACGCAGGGCGGCCAGACGATGGTTGATCCGCGGCAGCAGGTGCAGCAGCTCTTCGACAGCACGGGCCAATGGCGGCAGGCGCGCGTCGACCTGAGCAACTACGCCGGTCAAAGCAACATCATGTTGCGATTCGACTTCAGCACCTCCGGTTCGATGAACCAGAACCTGGTGGGTGACAAGTTCGGCAACTTTACGAGCAACACGCGCGGCCAGAACAACAACCACGAAGGCTTTTACGTCGACGATATCACGGTCGGCCTGGCCGGGCGCGGCGAAATGGTCACGGGCGACACGGCGAATACCACCTACTTCACCGTGCCCCAGAGTCCGAACGCCAACGCGCCCACGCAAAACTTCGGCGGATCGGGCCCCTATCAACTCGACATTCGGCAGGGCACGCCCTATGCCGTGAGTGTGTCACCCACCTTGCCCGACATCTCGCTGGTGAATTCCTTCGACGTCAACGACCGGCTGACCGACGGGTTCACCATCTCGGCCCCGGCGGGCAGCGCGATCACCGACGGCGCAACCTTCCAGATCAGCGACAACTCGCAGCACACGGTCACTTTCCAGTTTCATCTGACCAACGGCAAGCCCGTGCCCAACGGAGTCGTAGCGGTTCCGTACCAGACGACCTCGACCGCGCCACAGGTGGCCGCGGCCATCGCCGCGGCCGTGAACGCCAATACGACGTTGAAGGGCGTCGGCGCCGGCACGATCCAGAACACGATCAACGGCGTTCAAACGGTCACCGCCAATCGCGTCGACCTGTTTGGCGTCAGCAACCTCACGTCGTCGCAGGCGCTGGTGGGCACGCTCACGGTCAGTCTGGGCACGCAGGTGCTGACGGAAGGGGCCAGCGATACGACGACGGTCACGATCAGCCGCCCGACCAGCACCGATGCCAATCCGGTGTTCGTTACGGTGACGGCCACCGACGTCGGAGGCGGCGCCAGCACGAACGTCCAGTTCGTCGATGCCAACGGCAACTCGCTAGGCACCACCATTACCCTGCTGATACCCGCGGGCCAGGCGTCGGCGACCGCCAGGATCGAAGAGGTCGACAAGAACTTGTCCGGGGGCAACTCGCTGCTGGCCGACGGACCTCAGAAGGTCCAGATCAAGGCATCGGCCGCGAACTACGGCAGCATTGCGGCGACGGTCGATGTGGTTGACCCGGCCAGCGTTGTGCCGACCTTGACGGTGACGCTCAACCAGCCGTCCAACGGCGTCATCCTGGAAAACGCGGGCGCCGGAGCGGCGCTGGCGACGGTCTCGCGGAACACGCCCTCCAACGTCCCGCTGACCGTGACGCTGACCAGCCTCGATCCCGCCTCGGCGTCGGTTCCGGCGACCGTCGTCATTCCGGCCGGGGCGACCTCGGTGACGTTCCCGATCAACGCGGTGGACGACAACATCAAGCGGACCCAACCGGTGACCGTGGCGATCGTGGCATCGGCCCAGAACTTCGTCAACGGTACGACGGCGGTCACCGTGCAGGACGACGGCGACAGCACCCAGGCGCCCCTGGGCTCGCCGATCTGGCAACCGCAAGGTCCTGCCCCGATCGTCGGTGGGCAGACGACAAACACGAGTTCGGGCCCCTACACGGACCCCGTCGTAGGCGAAATCAAAACCGTGCTGACGGTGCCGACCAATCCGAACATCATCTACGTCGGCACGGTCAACGGCGGCATCTGGAAGACGACCAACGGCACAAGCGCCGACCCGACCTGGACGGCACTGACCGACAACCTGCCTTCGCTTTCGATCGGGGCGATGCAGTTCGACCCGGGCGACCCGACGTTCAACACGATCATCGCGGGCATTGGCGCTTTCAGCAGCTTTAACAACGCCGGCGGCACCCTGAGCGGCCTGATCGAGACCACCAACGGCGGCCAATCGTGGTCGGTCGTCACTCCGTCGATCAGCTCGCCCGCGACTCCCGTCGGCCTCAATATCTCAGGCGTCTCCGAGCGCGGCAACGTGATCATGGCGGCCGCCAACGGCGCCAGCGGCGGCCTGTTGCGGAGCACGGACGGCGGACAGACCTTCACGCTCTCGTCCGGCGCCCTGACAAGTGGCATACCCACGGGCCCGGTCAGTTCCCTCATCGGCGATCCGCTCAATTCCCAGGTTTTCTACGCAGCTGTACTTGGCCAGGGAATCTTCATGAGCAACGACGGCGGAGCCACGTGGAGCAACGTCACGCCGGCCAACCTGTCGGCCATCCTGAACGCGAGTCCGACGGGCGACAACATTCAAATCGCCGACAACGGCCAGGCCGTCTATTTCGGCTATGAGAAGTTCAATAGCACCACCTCCCAGACTCAGCTCGTTCTGATCGACCGCTCTCCCGTGGTTGGTATCTCGAGCACCACCTGGACGGCGATGGACTTGCCGCAGACCATCGAAAACAACAGCGTTTTCGGATTGAATCCTGCCGGGGCCGGCAATCTCGACTTCTCGATCGTCGCCGATCCGAGCAATGTGAATCTTGTCTATGTGGGCGGCGATCAGCAGCCGGGACCGATCAACGGCGTGGCCTTCCCCAACTCCGTGGGCGCGACGAACTACACGGGTCGCCTGTTCCGCGGAGACGCCTCGAAGCCGCTGGGAAGCCAATGGACGCCTATCACCAACAACGACACCGCCAACGGCAGCGCCCCGCCGGCCGACTCGCGGAGTCTGACCATCGACTCGACCGGCAGGCTGATCGACGTCGACAGTGGCGGCATCTACGCCCTGTCCTCGCCCAGCACCACGAGCGGCAGTTGGTCTTCGCTGGTGGGCAACGGACTGCAGATCAGCCAGTTTTACAGCGTCGCCTACGACACGCTTACCAACACGATCATTGCGGGCGGCCAGGATACGGGCGTCGACGAACAAGCGCTTCCCGGCTGGCAGATCCTGCAGATTGCGAGCAATGCCACCGGCAGCACGATTGCCGGCCAGACCTTCTCTGTAACGCAGGGTACGACAAGCCGGAACTTCCAGTTCGTCACCGCCACGTCCGCGCCCGTGGCGCCGGGCAACGTCGGCATTCTGTTGAACACGAACGACGGGCCGGCGCAGATCGCAGCCGATATCGCGGCTGCCATCGACGGCCCTGCGGGCTTCGCCAGCGCCACGCTCGCCTCGTCCAACGGCGCTTTCGTGCTCGTAGAAACGACAAGCCCCATCTCGACTGCCGGGGCGCTTCTCTCCGCCAGCAGCACCTCGTCCCAGGGGGCGGTGTGGAATGAGCTGGGGATCTCGGCGCCGGGCGTCTCCCTGGTCAACGGCGGCGACGTCGCCGTCGACGACAGCCAGGTCGCCACGACCGGGCATTCCATTCGCTACACCAGCGCGACCCATCTGGCGGATTTCCAGGCCACCACCTACAACGCCAGCAACCAGCCGATCAGCTTCACCAACCCGCAGTTGCTCGTCAACGGCTCGGGCGGACAGACGATCTACCAGTTCGATTCCGGCCTGCCGGCCGTAACGACGGTGGCCATCAACTCCGTGAGCGGCTTCTCCAACCAGATGGTGATCGGCGGCGGAAGCGCCGTTTACGAGTCGTTCGACGACGGACAGACGCTGACGGTGCTGAGGGGCACCAACGGCCTGCCCGTGGGCGGTTCCAGCGGAACGTTCGGGGCGGCCTTGGTCTACGGAGGCATGGTCGGCAACGTCCCCAACTCCAGCCTGCTGTGGGTCGGCGTCGGCACCAACGTGTACCTGAGGACGACGGCCGGAGCCCCCCTGGCGACCACGAATTACGGGGGCGGGGCGGTGGTCAGCCTGACCGTCAACCCCACCAACTGGCAGAACGCCTTCGTGATCGACGGCAACGGCCACGTGTGGATGACGCTCAACGGGGGCGCCAGCTACCAGGACGTCACCGGCAATCTGACGACCGGCGCGAACGCCTTGACCAGCGGTCTGCAAAGCATCGCCTTCGTTCCCGCCGGCTCGACCAACCTGATCTACGTCGGCGCTCACGACGGCGTCTACCAGATGCAGACCTCGTCGCTCGGCGTCTGGACGCGATACGGCGCCTTCATGCCCAACGTTGGGGTCTACAGCCTCGAGTATGTCCCCAGCCAGCAACTGCTGGTGGCCGGCACGCTCGGCCGTGGGGTCTTTACCGCGAACGCCCTTGGCGGCGCCGACGACATCGCCGTCAGCCTCAATCAACAGACCGTCTCCGACGATTCCAACGCGCCCCTGGGCGGAGACACGCTGACCGGCACGGTGACCCGCAACAGTACAGTCGGCAACCAGGTCGTGACGCTCGTCAGCAGCGACCCGGCGCTCGTGCCCAACACGACGGTGACGATCCCCGACGGGCAGAACTCGGTCAACTTCTCCATCCAGGTCAACGAACTGACCGACAGTCAGGGGAACGAAATCGCTGTGCCGCAGGAGACGGTGTTCCTCACACCCCAGGCGGCCGGACTCAACCCGGTCAGCGCTTTCGTGAACGTGACCAGCAGCGTGGCCCCGCAGCTCACGGTCACCCTCTCGCAAAACCAGCTCGATCCCGGCCAGGGCGTCACCTCCATCACAGGCACCGTCAGCCGCAACACCCGTAGCAACGAGCCACTGACCGTCCAGCTTGTGAGCAGCGATCCGCTCCGCGCCTCGGTGCCGACGACCGTGACGATCCCGGCCGGCCAGGAGTCCGTCACCTTCACGGTGAGCGCCGTCGACCAGTTCATCAACGACAGCCAGCCCGAGTGGGTGGCCATCACCGCCGAAGCGACGACTTCCCAAGGACTGAGCATCACGAGCCCCAACGCCGACGGGAACAACAACCAGAGCTTCATGGTGCAAGTCGGTGCCACGCAGCATTTGCTCTCTTATGACCGTCAGGGAGACTCGAACGTGGTTCCCCTACAGGGTCAAATCATTCTGCAGGACAACACGATTGAGAACTCGCTCGATTACGGCATCGTCATCAGCGCGGGCCCGCGCAGCGCGGGCGGCAGCCTGCCCTATCCCGGCGTGCCGGCGAACTATCAGCCGCTCAACACCGACCGCGTCGTGCCCGGCGTGACGGTGACGAGCAACCTGATCGTGAACAACGGGCAAGGGGGCGTTCAAATCGTCGGCGATTCCAACCCGGCCGGCGAGCCGCTGGCCGTCGTCCCCATCGCCCGTATTCTGAACAACACGATCTACGGCGGCACCTCGCCCTCCGGCACGGGTGTCAACGTGGGAGCCAACGTCAGCCCGACGATTCTCAACAATATTTTCGCCAACCTGGCGACGGGGGTGAGCGTCGATACGACCAGCTCCTCGACCGTGCTTGAGGGTTCCGTCTACCAGAACAACGGCGCGAACCTCTCCGGCAACGTGGCCAACGGGGCCGACTTGCTGAGCTACTCGCTGGCGTCGACCGCCCCGCTGTTTACCAACGCGGCCGGGGGCGATTTCTATCTCGCCTTGGGCTCCAAGGCGATCGACAGCGCCATCAATCAGCTCAGTGCGCGGCAAGATCTCGCGACCGCCGAATCGTTGACCGGTATCGCCCCGTCGCCGACGGCTGCGCCGACCTACGACCTGAACGGCCAATTGCGTACGGCGGATCCGCAGACCACGCCCAACGGGGTGGGCTCAACCCTTTTCAAAGACCGCGGGGCCATCGAGCGCGTCGACTACACGGGACCGACGGCCGTGCTGGCCAACCCCGTCGACAACGGGTCGCAGGACCAAGACCCCGCCTTGAACGTAGTGCACATGGTGAGCACGGGGCTGTCGAACCTCGCCATCCAGTTGCAAGACACCGGCACCGGGATCGACGACAGCACAATTACCAGCTCAAAGTTCGATCTCTACCGCAACGGCACCCTGCTCGCGGCCGGCATCGATTACTTCTTCCAGTACGACACCAACACCAAGACCGTCTACTTCATTCCGGCCACCGGCACGTGGGCCCCGGGCAACACCTACACGGTCTTTGTCGACAACGGCGTGAAATTCGACGCTTTCAGCTCGGCCACACCCGTAGGAATCAAGGATCTCGCGGGCAATCTGCTGCAGGCCAATTCGTCGACCGGCTTCACCCGCTACGACATCCTGCTGCAGAGCCCCAACGGCGACGCTCCGACCATCGGAGTGCCGCCGCTGCAGACGGTGCCGGAGAACGGCGTGACTCCGACCTCGTTGACCTTCTCCAGCTCGGCAACGCCGGCCAACCCCATCACCGTCTTCAATATCGACGCGCCGAATGATACGGTCACGGTCACCCTCCAGTCTGCCCAAGGGACACTCAAACTGACCAACCTGCTCGGCCTGACCAATATCACGGGCAACGGCACCAGCACGCTGTCGTTCACCGGAACGGTCCCGGCGGTCAACGCGGCCCTGGGAGGCATACCGGCCCAGAACGGCCAGCCGGCTGTGTCCGGCTTGATCTTCACGCCGACGCTCGATTTCCGCGGCACGGCCACCATCAGCGTCGGCGCCAGCGATCCTCTCCTGGGCACGAACGGACTGACGGGCACCGGGCTCGTTTCCATCAACGTGACGCCGGTCAATCAGCCTCCGGTGATCACGGTGCCGTCGCAGCCGTTTGTCACGACGGAGAACTCAAGCAGCCCACTCATCATCACGGGCGTCAGCGTCTCGGATCCCGACTACGATCCAACGGTGAACAACGGTCTGGAGCAAGTGACGATCACCGTTCCCAACGGCTCGGTGATTTTGAACACGACCACCGGCTTGACCTTCTTGCAGGGGACCGGCAATGGCAGCTCGATGATCTTCGAGGGCACGTTGACCAATATCAACCATGCCTTGAACGGCTTGCAGTTCTTCCCCGGCAACAATTTCAACGGATCCACGACGATCAGCATCACGGTCAACGACCTGGGCAACAGCCCGGGGCCGGCGATGTCGGGCACCGCGAATGTGCCGATCACCGTGACGGCTGTCAATCAGCCTCCATTCGCTCTGCCGATCCCGACGGTGACGATCAACGAGACGAACCAGGTTGGCGTCACCACAACCATCGACCTCCGCCAGTACATCGGCGACCCTGACGAAAACGATTCGCCGCCGGAAGCGCCGCCGACCGTGATCGTCACCGGTAACACCAACCCGGTGTTGGTGACGGCGACCCTCAACGGCTACACGTTGACGCTCACCTACACGGCCTATGGACGGGGCTCGGCGACGATCTCGCTGAGGGCCATCGACAATAACTCGGGACCGACTCATCCGACGGCTGACACCTCGGTGACGGTCAACGTGCTGCCGATTAACTATCCGCCGATCACGGCGAACGACGAGTACCTCTTCACGCCAGGCCAGTCGCTGGTTGTCGATGCCGCCCACGGCGTGCTCGCCAACGATATCGACCACGACGGCAATGTCGTTACGGCCCATGTGACCGAGGTTCCGAACCACGGCCAGTTGTTCCTCAACGCCGACGGCTCGTTCACCTACAACCCCGATGTAACCAACGGCGTGCCCTTCGACGGCCGCGACAGCTTCGTCTACGTTGCGGAGGACGCCTTCGGGCATCGGGTGGCGGCCACGGCCTACCTCGATTCGCTCAATTCGCAGTGGGTCGCCCGCATGTACACCGAGGTGCTTGGCCGCGTGTCGCCGCCCACGGATAGCGAGGTGAATTACTGGGTCGGCCAACTGGATGCCGGTGTGTCGCGTTCCCAAATTGCGATCAACTTCGTGACCAGCCCCGAGCGGCGCAGCCAGATCATCAATCAGCTTTACGAACAGTATCTCGGCAGGCCGGCCGACGCGTCGGGGCTGAATTACTGGCTGGGTGTGTGGGCCGCCAACCAGGGACCGGAGATGGTACAAGCCGGCATCATCGGCTCGCACGAATACTACATGACCGCCGGCGGCACGCCCCAGGCCTGGGTAACGAAGCTCTACCAGAACCTGTTCAACCGCGTTCCCGATGCAGGTGGTTTGGCGTACTGGAGCAACTACGTCACGGTTAACCCCGGCGCGCTGTCGAGCGTGGTACTGGGCTTTGTCACCAGCGACGAATACCACCGCATACTGCTGGCCGGCATTCCCGGCGATCCCAACATGCCGGGCTGGTACGAACAGTTCCTGCACCGGCCGATCGACGCCGTGGGCGAGAATTATTGGGCGCTGCAGATGGACCACGGTTATCCGCAGGAGACCATTCTGGAAGGCATTCTGGCCAGCCAGGAGTATTACAACAGGTCTTAGTGCGGCGGCACTCTTTGGCCGCAACGTGAGGAGGACGGTCTTCCCGTGCCACCCCGCTTATGCAAACGGGCGGCCTAGGAAGGCCATCCTCCCACACTTGTTGGCCCCAGCAGGCGCTGTTTAGCGTCCGCTGGCGTTTCTCTCGTGCCAACGTGGGCGAACGGGAGAAACTGGGAAGCGGGCAGCTTTCATGCTCTCTTGACGCGCGCCGCGGCCCCCCCTACCATCCCTACCCCACGTTCTTTCGTCGTTGTGTCGCATCTTCGGGCGCAACACGGTCATCACTTCTCGATCATGTCACGGGGGCGTCATGCACCTCAGAACATTTTTGTCTCCTCTCGCGGTTTTCGACCGGCTGCGTTTTCTGGCCCGCTGTCTGCACGATCGCGAGGTTGTGGAATGGTTTCTCGACGACCCAGAGTTTGCCCGGCGGGTTTACCATTCCGGCGAGCCCCTCAAAGCCTACGTGCATTGGCTCGCCGGCGATGACCACCTGGTACAAGAGCTTTACCAGGCGCGTGACCAATTAAAAAGCTATTTCGCCTGCAAGTGGGACCTGGCGAAAATGGCCTTCCAAGAGGGGACGATTTTCCCCGAGGAGCAACCTCTGCTCCGCAAACTGGTCGAGGCCTCAAATTCCCTGCCGGGGCCGATCATCGAAATCGGAACGCTCTTCGGCAGCACGACAACCCTGCTGGCGTTGTGGAAATCGCCGCACAAGAAGATCGTCACCGTCGACAACTACTCGTGGAACCCCTGGCAGCTAAGCCCCGTCGTCCATCGCAACCTGACGGCCCAGGCCCTCGGATACCTGTCGGCCAAAGGTGAAGTCGACATGGTCTGCCAGGACAAGCAGGCTTTTTACGATACCTACCGCGGCGAGCCTCCCGCGCTGGTGTTCCTTGACGCCGACCACTCCTACGAAGCGACAAAAGCCGATATCCAGTGGGCCAAGCGTGTCGGCGCCGCGATCATTTGCGGCCACGACTATGCGAGCCATTGTCCGGGGGTGGGCCGCGCCGTGGAGGAAGAGGGCGGAACCCAATACCATTCTCATACGGTGTGGGCGCTCAAGACCGCTCACTGGCAGCACTGCCCGGAGGAGAAGCGGCCAAAACTCGCCGCTTGAAGTGTCTTCGGGCCCGAAGCACGTTTCCATGCTTGGTGGATAGGAAGCGTGCCGATCGCCGGCCGTGGTGCGTGCTCTTAGGCGATCGCCGGCAATTTAACCGACGGGCGCACTTGGCTCGTTTCCGGGCGGCTTGCTGCGCAGCATGAGGTGAGGTTGCGGGCGGGGATGGGCAGCATCAAAGACGCGCCGCAGAATCAAGCGTCCGGTGGCGCGTGGCCGAGCCTGCGTGGCGGGCATGGTCATCGAAACTTCCTCTTGCCGTGATTACGCGTGTTGGGTTGTCTCTTGCGCGCCGCCGCTTCAGGATGGCGCGGCGGCGGCGCAAGCGACTTCAATCGTCTCGACGTGAACGTGAGCTCTTACGGTGCAGACGCCACCCGCTTGCCGGGTGGAGATTCACGGGCGCCGTTTAGGGGACGGCCTGCATCTGCACCTGCGGACCCGGCAGGCTGCCGGGGGCAAGGCCCGGACCTTCCATGCACGGATCGGCATAGGTCGCCGGAGCCGGAGCGCAGGGATTGCACTGCGCGCCTCGATTGAACCAGTGCCAGCAGCCAGCCGTGCTTGCCGTCACCAGCCCCAAGGCCGTCAAAATCAGGAGCCTCTTCATGGCGTGTCTTCCTTTTCGTTAAACTCGTTACTGCCAGGCGAGGCTGTGGGGGTCAAGCAACTCTACAACACACCCCACGATGTGCAAACGCAACGCACGGATTTTTTTCACCGTCCGTTGCCTTTTCTCAGCAGGCCTTCATTCATGGGGTAGAATTGTATGACGTTGATCTGCGAACGGACTGCACAACGAACCAACGGATTGACATCTCGATGCGGAAGCAATTCGTTTCCAATTCTCTCGCCCTGGTGGCCTTGGGTGCGGCGATTGTTGCCGGCGCAAACACCTTGCAGGCCGGCGAAGAGCCGTTACAAGGGAACCTTGCTCCGCGCGCGGCCGCCAGCCAGTTGTGGCTGGTCAGCACCCGCGCGCTGCCGCACGGCAGCCAGCATTCTTCGCGGCGACTGGTGCCGCAGGTTGAGCTTTACGAAGCGGGCGACGTCTGGCGTCCTTCCTCACTCGATGAGTTAGTCGCCGCGCGCGACTCACGACTGACCACGATCGTGCTGGTGCACGGCAACGACACCGTGGACCCCAGGGCGCGGTCCAAAGGATTGGGCATCTACCAGGCGCTGGCGGAAAACGCCGAGAGGCCCCTGCGCCTGATTGTCTGGTCGTGGCCGGCCGACTATCTGGGCGGCACGCTTCGGCACGACGCGCGCGTCAAGGCCGAACGCGCCGACGTCGACGCCTATTACCTGGCCCAGTTTATAGGCCAGCTCGATCCGGACGAGGCGTTGAGCCTCGTGGGCTACAGCTTCGGGGCGCGGGTGGTCAGTGGGGCCTTGCAGCTTGTCGGCGGCGGCTCCCTGGCCGGCCGAATCAGCGGCCGCAACGACCCTCGCGCCCCCATTCGCGCCGTCCTCCTGGCCGCCGCCATCGACGACGACTGGCTTCTGCCGGGACACCGCTACGGCCACGCGCTCAGCGTGGTCGAACGGCTGGTGGTGCTCGTGAATCCGCAGGACCGCGTGTTACGATTCTATCGCTTCTTGGCGCCCGGCACCGGCGCCGCCGCACTCGGTGCCCACGGGCTGCCTTCCCCGGCCGGGCTTGAACCGCACCTTGCCAAGATCGAACAGATCGACGTCGGTCCGCTCGTCGGCGTGCAGCATGGCTGGTCGAGCTACGCCAGATGCCCTGACATTCTCGAACAGATCAGGCGAGAAACGCTGCTCGGGGCCAATCGGCGTAGCCAAAGTGGCCTCGGCGCTCGGTGACGGAGCCGCCGAAGATGGTTCCGGCGGACTATCCTTCCAGAACGACCGCTTCCCCAAAATCGCTGGTCACCTTGCTACCCGCTGCGTCGTGTTCGCGGCGCACGTAGGCCAGCGCGAGCGGACCACCGAGTCTAGGCGAGAACGCCGCGCTCGTTACCTGGCCGACCACCTGCTCGCCCGCCTTCAAATCCGTGCCGGGCGGCGGCACCTCGGCGGCGGCGAACCTCAGCACGACAAGCTTCTTGTTGACGTGTCCGAGGGCATCGATGCGCGCCACGGTCTCCTGGCCCAGATAGCATCCCTTTCTGAAGCTGATTGCCAGCTCGTCGCGAGCGACTTCTTGCGGGAGCGTTTTGTCGGTGATGTCGAGGCCGTACAACGGAAAGCGGCTTTCCACACGCGCCGCCTCGAACGCCATGCGATCGCACAACCGCGCCCCGGCCGAAATCAGCGCCTCGGCGATGGCCGGTTGTGCCAACCGGGTACAAAGCAGGATGTACCCTTTGGCGGTCGTCATCGCCACTCGAATGAGCGTCACCGCCTGTCCCGCGATCTCGATTTCCACGTTGGCCAAAGGGGCGTCCGGCATGGTCGCCTGCGTAAGCTGACCAAGTACGTCTTGCGAGTTGGCGCCTGCGAGAAACAACTCGCCCCAACTGTCGGTCCGATCGGCCAGCTCGACTTTTTCGCGGATCAGGTACCGATCGAGGTGCGCGATCAGCGGCCCGCCCTGGCCCCCCGTCGTCTCAATCACGATCGAGCCGGGACGGCAGATGAAGAACACGTGGCCTTTGACGTGTCCGCGGGCATCCAGAAAGAAGGCTTCACACCCCTGGCCGGGCTGCAACTTCTTGACGTCGTTGGTCGAGAGGTTGTGCAAGAACGAGGCGCGATCGTCTCCCAGAACTTCGATCCGCGTCCGGTCCGAAAAGTCGAGCAACCCCGCCCCTTCGGCCAGGGCTTGCTCGTCGTTTTCAATCGTTGGAGACATCGCCGCGAGGTGATCGTTGAGGGTATCGGCAACAGGCAACTCAAGGTGGAAGACCCGTCGACTCGACCGCTAATCCCCTTCGTCCGCCTCCACCGAGGGAACGACATACTGTGCGTTCGCCAGCACGATGCACGACTCGTGCCGCCGTGCCAGTCGCTCCACGTCTTCCGGTTCGGTCATCGGCGCCAGGCCCAGGTCTTCGACGAGCGATTCGTCGAGTCCGCTGAGCAGATAGACCTTGCCCTGCTCCATCGCCCGCACGAGTTCCGTCGCCGGCAGAGCGTCGCTCGCGGCTTCCCGGCCTATGCGTTTTCGGGCTGCCTCAAGATCGTCGGCTTGCGACAGGCCCGCCACCGCCGGTCCGGGTTCGGCCGTCAGCCGGGTGCAGAGCGCGATGGCTCCCCCGTGGGCCACGACGCGCGAGGCCGCAGCCAACGCGCGGCCCACGTTGTCCCACGTCTGCTGTTCCGGCTCGCCGCTCAGCAGAGCCACGACCAGACTCGCGCGACGCGGCACGCTGCACTTCCAGGCGGCGCTGTAGGCCGCGCTGCCCGCGCGAAAGACTTCCCCAATCTCCCCCGCCAGCACGCGCAGCAGCCGCCCGCCTCCGCCCGGCAAAGCCTGTAGCGTAAACTGGGCGCCCAGCAGCCAGCCAACCTCGTCGATCTCTTCTCGCTGCGTCGCCAGCGTCTGCCGGGCCGTCCGCGGCGCCAGGGGCTTGTGGTACCGCTGCTGGGTCTTGGAATCGGCGAACGCCGGAAACAGACCCCCATACGGACCGTGGTAGCCGATCGACGCCTCGTCCCGCAGGCACCCGATCGGCACCACCAGGTCGGCGTCGAGCATCGTCCGGTTCAGATAGACGGGCTTGCCGTCGTGCGAAGAGGCTAACAGCGCCAGCCTGCCCTGCGCGTCGGGAGCGTGTACTTCGAGCGCCACCTCTCCACGCCAGGCGTCGGGCAGAACCTCGCGCGGGTCGCGCTCGTGGGCCGCGGCCGACTCCGCCAACACGACGAGACGGTCTGGCGAAGAGCCCTCCCTCACCAGGTGGCTGGCCACGGCCGCAACCAGCGTCGCCCCCTGCGGCACGCCGCTTTCCAAAGCCAACACGATCCGGTCGCCCGGGACCGTGGCTTGCTTGAGGGGAGGAAAGTTCAGCGGCTCGGCAAGCGCGGCCTCGACGGCCGCCGCCGGATCGGCAAGCGATTCACCGTGCGGCTCACCGCAAACCGCCACCATCGCCTCGTCGGGCACGTCGAGGTCGACCCGCTCGTCAATACCAAAAGACACAACACAAGGCATTTGGGCAAACCGAGGGGACTGCAGGGCCACTTGCGGCAGAAGCACCGAACAATGTTATCCGCCGCGAACCTTGGGTCAAGAAGCCGAACCCGGCGCATTCTCCGCTGGACCTGCGCCGGGCATTGCCGCATAATGCCGCCCCGCGTGTGCCCCAGGCACGCTCGACGCACGGTCCACGATCCAAGGCCGAGGTTCCCGCCATGTCCTTATTTGCTCAGCGACGTTTTTTCGAGTGTCTCCTGGCCGCGGCCGTCTTGCTCTCCCTGGCTTTGCCGGGCTGCAATAAACCCCAGCCGGCCCTGCCCGAGCTGACCTCGGCGAGCGAAGTTCTCGAGCGCATGGTAGCGGCTTACCACGAGGCGCGCAGCTATCAGGACAGCGGGCAAGTGCGGTTGCACTTTAGAAAACTGAACGACGCCAAGCAGCCGACGGTCGATCAAGAGTGGGACTACTCGATTGCTTTCGTCCGTCCCAACCAGATCCGCCTGCACGTCTACCAAGCGGTGGTCGTCTCCGACGGCAAGAAACTGCACGGGGCGCTGAATCTAGACGAGGTGCGCGGGCAGATTCTGGAAGTCGCTGCGCCCGACAAGCTGGTTGCGCAGCAGATATTTGAAACCGATCCTCTGCTTGGACAGGTGCTCACACAAGGGGGTGCCGCGGGACCTCCGTTGATCCTGCCGCTTCTGCTAGAAGAGGCCGCGCTGGACCCCGTGTTGGAAGGCGCAGAGAAGCCGACGCTCCTGCCCCCCGAGCAGGCCGACGGCGAGATGTGTTATCGCGTCGAGGCGAAGCGAGCCGACGGCCGGTTGGTCTTCTGGATCGACCAAAAAAGCTTTGCGCTGCGCCGCATCGACTACCCGACCGACGAATTCGCCAAGGGGGTTGAAGAAAAAGAGGGCCGCATCGCCGACCTTTCGCTCACCGTCGAGTTCACCGGCGCGCGGCTCAATGCCGACATCGAGCCGGAGGCGTTCAAATTCGAATCGCCGGCAGGCGCCCGGTTGGTGGAACAGTTCATGGTCCCTCCACCCTTGCTGGGCGAGCGCATCTCCGAGTTCAAATTCCGCGGGCTCGACGGGCGGGAGATCACGCGCGACTCACTGTCTGGCAAGGTGGCCGTGATCGACTTCTGGGCCACCTGGTGTGAGCCGTGCATGCAGAGCCTGCCGAACCTGCAGCGAGTGGCTGAGCGATACGGGAATAACGAAAAAATCGTCTTCCTCGCGGTGAGCGTCGACAACGATCAGGTGACCGACGACGCCGTGCAGCAAAAATTCACCGAGGCCAAGCTCTCGCTGCCGATCGCCCGTGACCCCGACATCGCCGCGCGCAGCGCCTTTTTGGTTGAGTCGCTGCCGACGATGGTGATTGTCGGCGCCAACGGCGTGGTGCAGGACTACGAAAACGTCCTCGATCCCGATCTGGCCGACAACCTGCCGCCCAAGCTCGACAAACTGCTCTCCGGGGAAGACATTTTTGAAGAGACGTTGCGGCAATTTGCCGCACCCGCCGCCTCCACTTCCGCCGAGCCCCAGGTCACCACGGCCGAGATCGCTCCGCGGAGCGAGCCGGCAAAACTGAGCATGTCGTCACTCTGGTCTTGCCGTGAGTTGACTGCGCCGGGCAACGTGCTGCCCATCGACGACGACGAAGGCCGCGTGCTCGTGCTCGACAACTGGCAGACGGTGGTGGAACTCGACGGCGAGGGGCAAGTTGTTGTTCGGCATCCACTCGACCTGCCTACACAGGCCGCCGAGGCCGTCGTCAGCTTCCTTCGCACCGCGGTCGATGCTCAGGGTCGGCGCTGGTTTGTAGGCTCGGCCAACGGCGTGCAGCAGGCGTTCGTCTTCGACGCTGATTGGAAACGCACGCTCGCCATCCCGGCCGAGGGGACGCACCCCGGCATCACCGACGTGCAACTTGGCGACCTGGATGGCGACGGCCAGCCGGAGATCAACATCGGGTTCTGGGGGCCGGCCGGCATCCAAAGCGTTTCGCTCGACGGAACACAGCGCTGGACGAATAAGTCGTGCGAGAACGTGCTCAGGCTTGCCTTCCTGACCTCCGGCACCGAAGGCGGCTCTCACCTGCTGGCGACCACGGCCTTGGGCAACGTGGTGCCAATCGACGCCGAAGGACACGAGCAAAAACCGAGGGCGGCCGGCAAGCGGTTCATTCAGCTTGTTTATACGGCCGACCTGGATGGCGATGGCACCAGCGAGATCTGCGCAATCGGCCCCAGCCAGAAGAGCGGAGGGATGCGTCCCGGAGACAACGCCGCTTTCGGCCTCAGTTCCAGCGGAGAGGTACTTTGGCAGTATGACCTGCCACCCGGCGTTCCCGCCAACGGAGCGCTCGAGTATGTGACATCGGGCAACCTTGTCGGGGATGGCCGACAATGGGTGATCGCCGGCCCTGATGGTTCGATTCACATTCTGTCGGCGGAAGGCGAGTTGGTTGACCGGTTCAACAGCGGCCTCGCTTTGGCCGGGCTGGCGGTGGCGCGGTTCAAAGACCGGTCCGCGCTCATACTTACGTCGGCCGAAGGGGTTGAAGCCCGGCGGTTTGAGCGCTGAAGCGTTTAGTGGTTCTGTAACGTCTGTCCGGAACGTGCCGGCCCAACCTTGCCTCCCCTTTTTCCCGTCTTGCCCCGCTTTTCGCAGGGGAATAAGATAGGGTTTTGTGCCCGCCGGCATCGGTTGGGTGGCAGTGCCCGCAACAGGCGCTTGGCGGGCGGACGGCCACTCCATTTTTATAGAACCGAAGCGCGTGTATTAGGCCCCATGATCAGTTCCGACGCGCAACCGCATCTCCACGGACGGAGCGGAGGCATGGCACGGCGGGCGGGCTGTGGCAGAGGGCGCCGTTTGTCTGGATTTGAACGCCTCGAACCGCGTTGCGTTTTCAGCGCGTCGGCCTGGGGGCCGCCGATCCCCACGCCAGCGATTCATGAGGCCCCAGCGGTGGCGTTCGCTGCGGCCCCGGCGCAACCTGTCGCCGTCAAATCCGTGGAGGTCGTGCAGACGTTGCGCCACGAACCAGCAATGGTGGTCATGGCCGACGAGGGGTTTACTGGCACCGCCAGCGGGCCGGGGTCGCTTGACGCCGGCGGGCCGTTCGCGGTCGTGGGCGGGCTCCGGCCTCTGAATGCATTGGGGCCCTTGAATCAATTGGCTGCCCAGGCACGGGGAGACTTGAGCTTACCGGCGCGACCCGCCCCCTTCGTCCTCAACCTTTCGGTGATTCAGTCCGGCAATATGCCTCCCGGTGTCCTGCGGACCTCGCTTGCGCCAGTCGATCCTTCCGCCGATCCGCCTTCGCACGACGGTCCGATGCCGCTCGTCTTTATGCTGGCGAACGGCCGCGGCGTCGACAACTCGTCGGGCCGATTACTGGCATGGATGGCGCCGATGGTGCCGGGGGACGTGACGCAAGGGCAGGTGCCGGGCTTCGGCCCATTCGATCCCCGTGGACGCCTTGCGGAACTGATGCACGATGCCCTGTTTGCCGGGCATCTCGCTTGGTCGTCGGACGGAGCCCACTCGACCACAGACGGCGCTTTAGGCGACGACGCGAGTTTGGAAGGCGAGCGGCACGCAATTAACCCGGCCTTGTTCGGCCAAAGCGCCGCCGATGATTCGAGCTTTGCCGGCTCGGGGCGGAGCGTCATGGAGGCGGATCGCCCGTGGTTTGACTTCGAAGCCGGCGAGGCGGCCGACGCGCCGGATCGTGAGGCGGCCAGCCATCTCGTGGCGGCGGGCGACGCCACCGCGACTTTGGCTTCCGCAGTTTGGGCTGCCGGTTCGCGCGCGGTTGGTGCGGCGATCGACGGCGACGCGTTCGATTCTGCCTTGCACGACTTGCTCGCGCCGCGGTTCGCCTTCGACGCGGCGGCTCTGAGCGACGCAATTCGAGATCTCGTCGACGACGCCGATGAGCTGGGCATCGGCTTGCTCGGCCTTGTCACCGATCCGACTCGACAGGGTGAGGTGGCGCTCGTGGCCGCGGTTGCCGCAGGACTGGCCTACCGGCACTGGCGCGGGAGGGAGCGGCGCGAGCAAGCCGAATCGCGTGAGATGCTGGCGGCGAGGTTTGTGCGAGGGCCGGCATCGCCCGCTCCGGGGCGGAGAACCTGCCCATGACGGCCGATCCGCTGGATACGCTGCTCGACCAGTTGCCCGGCGGCGACCCGCGCGTCGTGGAACAGATCTTCGTGAATATCGCGCCCGGCCTGCGGGCGCTCGTCCGCCGCCAGTTATCGCGGGCACTGCGGACGAAGCTGGACTCGGAGGACGTTGTGCTTTCGGTCTGGACCGACGTACTCGACGGGTTGCGCAACGGCCGCTGGTCGTTCCAGGACGCGGCCCATCTACGCGCCTTTTTGAACCGGGCGGCGCGAAACCGGGTGGTCGACCGTCAGCGGCAGCACCGGACCGCGCTGGAACGCGAGCGTTTGCTGTCTTTGAACGACCGCGACTCGCTGGCGGCGGCAAACGTTCCCGGGCCGAGCGAGTCGCTGCGTACCGACGACCTTTGGCACCAGCTCTTGGCCCTTTGTCCGCCGGCCCATCACGAGCTGCTGCGTCTCAAACGGCAGGGCTTGCCGCTTGACGAAATCGCCCAGCGGACCGGTTTGCACCCCAGCAGCGTGCGCAGGATCCTCTACGACCTGGCGAGGCAGTTGGCCCAGAAACAAGCGACGTGACACTAGGGACGGCAACGCAAAGGCCATCCTCCGGAAGCCCGTACTCCCTGGTTTGAGTTGAACCCAGCCCTCTTTGATACCTCATCGTCGTCGGACGGTCATCGTGAGGTGGCCGGCGACGATGCTCTTGCGTCGGAAGCGGCCAGGGCGATGGCCGAGGCCTGGCGCGGCGGCCACCGGCTCAACGTCGAAGAAGTGTTGAAGGCCCATCCCAGCCTGGCGGCTCAACCGAGGACGGCCTTGCGGCTGATCAGCGAAGAGCTGTACTTGCGGCGAGAGTCGGGCCAGCCCGCTGCTATTGAGGAAATCCTGGGGCGGTTTCCCCAATGGCGGGCCGAGTTGGAGTTGCTCTTCGCCTGCCACGACCTGTTTGAAGTCGGCGCTGAGCCGCCCGATTTTCCCGAGCCCGGCCAGCGCTGCGGCGAGTTCGAGTTGCTGCGAGAGCTTGGGCGCGGTTCGCAGGGCAGGGTCTTCCTGGCCACGCAGCCCGCGCTCAGCGACCGAACCGTGGTCATCAAGCTGACCGCGCTCGACGTGGCTGAGCACTTGTCGCTTGCCAGGTTGCAGCACACCGGGATCGTGCCCCTCTATCTCGCCCAGGATCTCCTCGAGCGCCGGCTGCGTCTGCTGTGCATGCCCTTCATGGGAGGCGCGAGCCTGGCCGCCGTGCTGACCGCCATGAAGCCGATCGCCGTCGCGCAGCGCACCGGCAAAACCATCGCCGACGCGCTGGCGCGCTGCCACGTCGACGCTCCCCAGGCGGCGCCCCTGGGTGGACCGGCGCTCGACTTCTTGTCCCACACCAGCTATGTCCAGGCCGTCTGCTGGATGGGCGCGTGCCTGGCAGAAGCCCTCTATTACGCCCACCAGCGGGGTCTGGTCCATTTCGACCTCAAGCCCTCCAACCTCTTGCTGGCGGGCGACGGTCAACCGATGTTGCTCGATTTCCACCTGGCACGGGGGCCGATCCTGCCAGGTCGCAACGCCGGGGAATGGGTCGGCGGGACGAGGGAGTATATGCCGCCCGAGCAGTCGGCCGCGCTCGCCGCCGTGCGAAGTGGACAGCCGGTGGAGGCGGTCGTCGACGCGCGCGCCGATATCTTCGCCCTAGGCGTTGTGCTCCACGAACTGTTGGGGGGCGAAGGTCCGCTCGTTCGTCCCCCCCACGGTCCGGACGACTTGCGGCGCCTCAATCCCCAGGTCACCCAAGGCTTGGCCGATGTTCTGTCGAAATGCTCGTCGCCCGACCCGGAAGCGCGCTACACCGATGCCCAGGCTCTGGCCGACGACCTGCGCCGCGAGCTGGCCGACCTCCCCCTGCGTGGCGTGCGAAATCGGAGCCCCTTGGAATTGTGGCGCAAATGGCGGCGCCGACGGCCACACGCCGCCTTCCGGCTCGTCAGCCTGTCCGTCGCCTTCGCCGCCGTGGCAGTCGCGGCCTGGTTCTGGGCCGGTCAGCGGATCGAGCAGTCGCAGCGCGCCCTCGTCGACGGCCAGCAACTGCTCGATCGCCAGGCCTACGGCGAGGCGATCGACCGTCTTCAACAGGCTCTCCACGACGTGCAACGTGTGCCGACCGCGGCCGCGCTAAAGCAGACGTTGCAAGACCGGCTCGACGTGGCGCGTCGGGCCAAGCTCGCGCACGAGTTGCACCAATTCGTCGAGCGGCTCCGGTTTCTCGACGGTCCGGTCGACAACCAGTCGCTCGGAGCGGCCCAACAGGCCTGCGAGGCGTTCTGGTCCGCTCGAGACAAGCTGCTCGTGGCCGACGATGCGGCGGCGTCGCGAGAGGCGAGGCGAGGCGATCTCATCGACCTGGTCGTCTGGTGGCTCGACATGCAGTCTCGTCTGCCGGGCGCCGAAGAACCGCGGGCACGCGAGCGCGCAACCAAACTGCTCGACGAGGCGGAAGCCGCGCTCGGCCCCAGCGAAGTCCTCTGGCACGAACGCCGCCTTCTGTCTGGCGTCGGGCCGGCGCACGCCGACAAAACGGACGGTTCGCGGCCGACCGACCTCGCCAAGCCCTATCAGTTAGGCCGCATTTATCTTCGCGCGGGCGACGTCGAACGGGCGCTTGACGAGTTCGGCAGGGCGGTTAGGAACCGACCGCAGGAGTTCTGGGCCAACTACTATCGCGGCCGATGCGCTTACCGCCTGGGATCGTTTCAGGAGGCACTCAACGCCTTCTGCGCCTGCGTGGCGTTGGCTCCCGATCAGGCCGAGTGTTTCTACAATCGGGCGCTGGCGTACGCGGCGCTGGGACAGAAGCAGGAGGCCCTGCTCGACTGCGAGCGGGCATTGGAGCTTGATCCAACGCTTGCGGCGGCCGCCGAGCGCCGCGATTCGCTTCGGCGGAGAACGGAGTAGCCCGCGGACCTCGAACTGCAACCCCCTCCCCGCTTCGGGCGGAAACGCAACGCGGCTTCAGGGCAGTCAGCTCATCAAACCGGCGATCGGCTCTGCTTCGGACAGCAGGCGGTTGATTTCGCCAGGAACGCCTCGAGCCACGCGCACTTCGCCCGTGTTGAGAAGGGTGTGCAAGATCGTTCCCAGCAGGTTCTTGATCCGGACGGGTTCGGTAAGCGGTTGGCCTCCGTCGCGGGTCGATTGTCCGATGACCTGCCCTTTGGGCAACCCGCCGCCGTAAAGCAGCAGCGGAGCGAGGTTGCCCCAATGGTCGCGGCCGCCGTTTGCGTTGAGCCGAGGAGTGCGCCCCATCTCGCCGCAGACCACGACCAGGACGCGCTCGCCGAGACCGGTCGCTTCCAGATCTTCGATCAAGGCTGACAAAGCGTAGTCGAGCGGCACGCCCATGTATCCCATCCCCTCGGCCAGGCCCGCGTTGTTCACGTCGGCGTGCATGTCCCAGACAAAGGTCGTGGTCACCGTGACGAACCCGCAGCCGGCCTGGCACAACCGACGAGCCAGCAAAAGCAACTTGCCCAGGGTCTGGGCGTGGTCGCGATAGTGCTTGTGGTTGTTCCAGCGCGTGCTGATGGCCTCCGGGCGCACCAGCGGGCCGGTGTCGTAGCGAGCCAGGGTGGCGGGGGCTTCTTTCTGCACGTCAAAGGCGTCGGCCACGCTGCCGAGGATCACACGAAAGGCTTGTTCGCGCATTCCGTCCAGGCCGTCGACCAGCCCGCGCGCATCGGCGCCCCAGCGCACATGGTCGATCTGGCGGAGAATCTCCCTTCGGTCGTCGAGCCTCGCCAGCGGCAGGGTCAGCCGCATGGCCTGCTGCATATCACCGCTGCCGGACGGCACGAAGGGCGCGGTCGACGTGCCCAGCGAGCCGGTCGCCTCGAAATCGCCGAACGTCTTGATCGCCGCCATCGCGCCCGAATCGACGGCCTGGGGGTAGAGGGCGACGTTGCTGGGAATGCCGGTGGCGGGCCGGTTTGGCCCCGCGACGCGGCTGTAAATGGAGCCGACGTTCGCCCCCAACGAGTCGCGGCTCACGATCGGCTTGATGTCGTGGTTGGCGTCTCCCGTGGTAAAAGAGCGAACGATCGTCAGTTTGTCGGCCAGCGACGCCAGCCGCGGAAAAGTGCCGCCGAAGGTGATGCCCGGTATGCGTGTCGCCAGTTCGCCCGTGGCGCTGCGCACCTCGGCGGGAGCCGACATCTTGGGATCGAACGTCTCAAACTGGCTCGGACCGCCGTGCAGAAAGAGAAAGATCACCGACTTGTCGGTGACCAAGGGCGCCGCCTGCGAGGCGGCGGCGCGCGCCGACAGCAAGTCGGCCAGCGACAGCCCGCCGAGGGCCAAGCCGCCGATCCGCAGAAACTCGCGGCGTCCATAGCGTCGATCGCTGGCGCAGATGCTGAGCAAGGGAATTCCCTCCTACGCACCAAACCCCACGCTGATCGTATCAAAGCCGGTGGATGCAAGCAACGCGATACCTGGCGGGGTAGTGGGACATCTTTCCATAAAATAATGTCCCACTACCGGCTTTTTCATGCGCCGCCCCGGAGCTTTTCCCCACCGCTCTGGCGCGGTCTAATGGCCCGGTGACCAGCCGGTCCACCCAAGAGGTTTGCCATGCTCCGCGAACGTCTTTTGATTTGGTCGCCAGCCCTCTTCTCCTTTTTCCTGGCGGCGATGGTCGCCTTCTGGCAGATTCGGTTCCCAAGCGTCAACCCGCTTTCGCCGGGCGCGTTCGGACTCCTGATACACATACCGATAATCGTGGCGATGCTCTGCACCACGCTGGATCGACAGAAGAGAGAAATCGACCGGCTAACCGCCGACCTCAAGCGGTTAACCGAAGCGGCGGAAAATCAGAAATCGAGTGAGTAGCCATGCCCACTTTTCAGGCACTCCCGCCGGCGAAAACTTCCTTAACCGAGTGCCATTCCCCCCATGAGCTCCCCCATGAGCCGACGGTTTCAGTTCAGCTTGCGGGCGCTGCTAGGTCTCGCGTTGGTCGTCTGCCTCGTGCTTGGCGGCTGGCCCATGCTAAAAATGGCTGCCTGCCACCTGGAAGTAGCTGACGCCGTAGTTGGACGGCCCGTCGCCATCCGCGCGAGATTTGTTCGTCTGTCTGAGCCCGGATGCTTTTGCTACTTTACCGTGAGACGCAAGCAGTCGTACGCCGAGTGGAAGTCGACGGGTATGTTTTCCCCCTATGACGGCTGGGACTTCGCCGGCAAGACGTTCGAGAGCATGACGAGCAGTAATTTTGTTTTTCGGACGTTCGTCTGGAACACGCAATTCGACAAGCCGGGCGATTATTCGGTATTTTGTTGTCTTGGTGACGAGCCGGAGGTGTTCGCGGAAGTTTCCTTTACGGTATCTGCTGCCCAGTAGACTATGCCCAGCCCCCAATTCACCCTCCGCGCGTTGCTGGTGGCCATAGCGATCGTGGGAGCGTTCTTCGGGGGCGTTCAGTTTGGCCGTATCGAAGGCGAACGCCGCTTTGAAGCCGAACGAGCCAAGTTGTGGGCGCAGGCGAGGGACTTGGCCGAGGAATGGCGCAAAGGGCAGGAGAGGGATGCCGCGATGTGGCCCACGGACGATCGGCGAAACGATGGCCGATAGCCCATGCCCCGTCCCCGGTTATCCTTAAAAACGATGCTGTGGTTGATGGCCCTGGTGGGGGCCTTCTGCGCCGGCGCCGCATGGCAGAAGGAAAGGATGGCCAAATCCCCTCAGGTGGTCAGGAGGTTTATCCTCATGAGGCCCCCGCACTCCGGCGAACGGCTTGAGCTTAGCGATGGTTCCGAATGGAAGCGCGTCTATAAAGGGACCGAAGATCCATACATTCGCCTGCAAAGACGAATCGTGGAGTTAGAGAGAGTTAAGGGAAGCACGATCGCGATAGGTGATCGTGGTCGCCGCGCGACCAGTCAAAAACCGGGCGCACAGGAATAGCCCACTACCCCTGGCGGAGTGCGATTAGGCTGGTCGACAACTCCTGCTCAACAACTCCTCCTCAGCGAAAGATCGCGCCGAGATGGCGCCCTCACCCGGCCTGAGGAGCACGGCAGAGATACCCATGACGGCGTCATGCCGATCAGAAGCCGCACCAGCCGATCTCGCTACGCCGCCCTGCGTAACGACGAGGGCTGCACGGCGGGTGTGCTCACTTTCGACTGGACCAGGTCGATCAAGGCGCCGATGGTCCGGCTGTCGGTCAGCTCGGCGTTGGTGAGTCGCACCTGAAAGTGGCTTTCAACCCGCATCAGCAAGCCGACCAGGTCGACCGAGTCGAGCGCGAAGTCCTCGGCGAGCACGGCATCGTCGCTGAGCGACTCGATGCATTGTCCAGTTTCTTCTTCAAAAATGGTCTTTAGCACGCCGCGGATTTGTTCCCGATGCATATTTAGCTGAGCGCTCCGATAGAATTTTCCCGGTATCCTCAAACCGCTAGGTAGCATTTTCGAGCGATTGCCACAACGCCAGTAATCGGCGTTGACAGCGACGCCGGCTGACGCGACGCTTAAGGGGCCTTTTCGGCAATTCCCCATCTTCCGCCGCGTCCCCTCGTGTTGTTACACGCGCTTGTCCTGGCTGTCTCGCTCGGAGCCGGCCCCGAAGCGAATCCGGCCGTGCCGGCCATGTCGGCGCCGGTTCTCCCGCCACCCGCTGAGGCCGAGCTTGGCGGGCCGAATTGGCAGTGGCGCGACGGCGATTTGCGGGAGGTGCCTCCGGCGGCCGCACCGCAATTGCCGTCTCCGGCGCCCGCCGGCCTTCCATCAGCGCCCTACGCCGCCCATGTCGAAGACACGGTGCCTTACTACGACCCATTCACGCGTCAGCTTGCCTTTGGCAACGCCGGTTTTCAGCCGTATCAACTGGGTTGGTATTTTTCTGACGAAGTCCCCTACATGCCGACGTCGCCCGTGCAGGGCGTGGCGGGCTCGTTCCAGGACATCCAATACAACGCGACCGCCCGCTATGCCCGACTGTTGGGCGACCGCCACCTTTTGTCTTGGACCGGCGCCTGGAACTCGTCCTGGTGGACCGGACCTTCGGGTGTGAACTTGCCGCCTGGAGCCGAGCAACTCGTCTCGGACATTCAGATCAGCTCGCTCCATTCGGGGCGCTGGAACTGGCAGATCGGGGTCACTCCCCAGGTCAACGCCGACTTCCGCCGTGCGCTGGACCACAACGCCTACATGGTCGACGGCCGCTTCGTGCTGTTCTATCAGGCCCGGCCCGACTTACGGCTGGCCGCCGGCATCGAGTATTGGAACCGCGTGCGGGGCGTGCTCATTCCCTACGGCGGCTTGATCTGGGCACCCGACGACCGTTGGGAGTTCCGGCTGTTTTTCCCGCAGACGCGGATCAGCCGTTATTGCGGAAAAACGCTGGGGAAGGACACATGGGCCTACACCACAATCGGCTACGAGGTTCAGGCCTGGCAGGTGACGATCGAGGGCGAATCGCCGGCAAAAACCAGGATGCAAATGAGCGATGTGCAGTTGCTGGTGGGAACGGCGGCCGCGGCCGGCGTCTGGACCGCCTTTATCGAAGGCGGCCTGATCTTCAACCGCCGCGTCTTGTTTCGCGATTATGCGCCTCCCTTCACGATTAACGACGCGCTGATGGTGCGCATCGGAGCCCGTTACTGAAAAGCAAGCATCGTTCGGCTTGCGGCGGAAGCGGCAAAGGTCTATTGTCTCCGCCTTTCGACCACGCGCAACCGGGAAGTTTGCATGCAGGCCGAATCGCTACCAATGAACGCCCTCGTAGGCGGCTTGCGGCAAAGCAAGTTAATCCGCTTTTACGACCAGTTGAATGAACGCTTTAACTCGGTCCACCTTAAGGAGTTGCCAGTTGCGTCGGTCGGGCCGCACCGCGAAATGCGAGTCGGCAGCCACCAACTCGTCAATTTCGGCTTTGACAGCTTCTTAGGGCTCGATCAACACCCCCGCGTCAAAGACGCGCTGGCGCGCGGCGCCCAACAATGGGGAACTCAGTTCGGCGCCTCCAGGGCGTTTGCAAGCTGCCAGACGGAAGTCGGCCTCGAGGAGCGGATCGCTCGTTGGATCGGGACGGACGCGGCACTCATCTTCCCCTCGGTCACGCTGACGAACATGGGCGCCCTGCCCGCTCTCGTCGAACCGCAGGATCTGATCGTCGTCGATGAGTTCGCCCACAATTCGATTCTG
This sequence comes from Pirellulales bacterium, assembly GCA_035550375.1. Classification (GTDB taxonomy): domain Bacteria; phylum Planctomycetota; class Planctomycetia; order Pirellulales; family JAICIG01; genus DASSFG01. The sequence continues at coordinate 109,429 of DASZPH010000011.1, forward strand.
GAAGGAACCAAGTTGGCGCGAGCCGCCGGTGTGCGCGTGGTCTCGTTCGCGCACGATAACCCTGATGCGCTCGAAGAAGTCCTGAGGAAATCAAAGCCCTACCGCAACGCCGTGGTGGCGATTGACGGTGTCTACAGCATGAGCGGCGAGGTGGCCGACATGGCCGGCCTGAACAAGGTGGCGTTGCGGCACAACGCTGTCTTGTACGTCGACGACGCCCACGCCACCGGCGTGATGGGCGATTGTGGCCGTGGCACGGTCTACGATGCGTTGGGCGGCTACGAAAACGCCATTGTCGTCGGCTGCTTCTCCAAGGCCTGCTCGGTGTTTGGCGCCTTCGTGGCCTGTTCTCGGCAACTGCAGCGGCTGCTGAAAATGCGGTCGACCACCTACATCTTTGGCGGCCCGGTGCCTCCGCCCTATCTAGAGGCGGCGGCCGCCGTGATCGATCTTCTTTGTTCCGACGACTACCTGGTGTTGCGCCGACGGCTCGACGCTAACGTCGAGCGTGCCGTGTCGGGCTTCCGGCGGCTGGGCCTGACGTTGCTGGGCGGCAAATCTCCCATCTTGTCGGTCCTGGTCGGCGACGAAGAAGAGACCTTCCTGGCCGGCAAGTTCTTGTTCGACCGCGGCTACTATGTACAGTCGGTCACCTTCCCGGCCGTTCCCTATCACGCGGGTGTGTTGCGGGTGCAGATCAACGCTAATCACACGCCCGAGGCCATCGACGGTCTGATCGAGGCCTTTGCGGAACTGAAGCACGCTGTCTCTTGTCCCCTTACGGAAACCGATCATGAAGGCCCTTTGTTCGACGGTCGCGATCTGTGCGGTCAGCCTGCTCAGTTGGCCGGCAAACGCCCAGACGATCGCGGATGAGGAATGCCGCGAGTTTGAAATCCTCGTCAAAGACAGGCCAGTGGGAAATAGCGTGGTGCGGATCACCGAACTCGACGACGGCACCACGCGCGTTGCCACGCACGTTAGCGTCAAGGTCAACTACCTGGTCTATACCTATCGTTACGAATTCACCGGGCAGGAAACATGGCGAGGTAACCGGCTCGTTTCCACCGACAATCACGCCACCGATGACGGCAAGAAGTTCGACGCCCGCGCCGTAATCGGCGCGAGAGGCTTTCAGATCGAAGCCAACGGCCGCAGTCGCGGCGTACCGAGCATCCACATGACGACCAATTACTGGCGCATGCCCGACGTGTCCCCCGAACAAACTCTGACGCTGATGAATGCCGACCGCGGCACCATCCACCGTGCATCGGTCGAGCGGCTGGCCGACGAGCCGTTCCGGTGCGGATCGGAGACGATCAACTGCTCGCGTTACCGGCTGGCGGGCGACGTGCAGGCCGATCTCTGGTCCGACCGCCGGGGCCGAATCGTGCGGCAAAAGTCGGTCGAGGACGGCTATCCAACGGAGCTGCGGTTGACTCGCCTTAGTCGCGAAGCGCCCCAAACGGCACAAGGCCGCCCGGCTCAGCCATTGCGCTAAAGGAGCGTCCGATGCAGCAAGCTGTTTTGCCCGGCCGTGGCGCGGGGGCTCAGGAGTTGACGATTGCAGCCTTGGGCAGCGTCAATCTGACCGTGCCCGAGCTGGCAGCTATCCGGCAACAGTCCGTTCCGCGTTTTTGCGAGCGACTCAAGCCGCAATTGCTCAAACACAGCGACGAGCAGACGCTGGCGGCGATCGCTGCTCTGGCTCAAGCCATCGAGCAGATGCCGCCGTGCCAGGCGGCCGATCGTTTTGCGAACTGGGGAGTGGTGTCGGCCACACGCTACCTGGGGCGGACCGCGTTCGCCACGGTGATCGACAGGTACAAAGTCGATGGGCCCTGGGGAGTTTCCGTGCAGGTCATCCCTCACACCAGCCCGCATGCCGTGGCCAGCACGCTTGGCATGGCGCTGGACAGCCACGGTCCCTGCGCGGGCGCGGGAGGCGCACCAGGAGAAGAAACGCAGGTCGTATTGGCCGCGGCGAGCTTGCTGAGGCGGCGGGCCGTGAGCGGCATGTGGATGATTTTCAGCGGATGGCGGTATCCCGCGCAGGGCGCTACTCAGACCGCAGACGCCGAGCCTGTCTGCCTGGCCGCGGCCTTGGCCGTCGTCGATACATCGACACCGCGGGCCGACGACCTCGGCACAATCGGGCGTATCCATATTCAGCCCTGTTCCGCCAGGGCCACCACGACGGCCGGAAAACCGACGCACGATCTTATCCACTGGCTGACGGGCCGCGATCGCCGTTCGCCCACTGCACAGCGCATTGCTCTGGGTTCGATGTCCGTGGAGATCGAGCTGCACGCGAACTCACCGAACGGCAACGGAGCAGCGGTTTTCGTTCCGCAATTCGCTGGAAACAACCCGCTTGGCCAGCCGGCGTTTGCCGCAACAAGGTGACCTCCCACGAATCATGAACGAGAGTCCGTCCATCTGGATTACAGGCGTCGGCGCCGTCAGCGCATTGGGCCTCGGCTTCGACGAGATCTCCAAGGGTTTGTTGGCCGGCAAAAGCGGCATTCGCCCGGTCGCCGACTTTGACGTGGCTCAGCATCCCTGCCGAATCGCCGGGCAAGTCACCTTGCCGCCCGCTCCGCCAGAGCTGAACCCGACCGCCTACGAAAAGCTCTGGCCGCTTGAGCGGTGCATCGTGTTCTGTTGCTTGCAGGCGCTGCTGGACTCCGGCCTCTGGGCGAACCGCGGTCAACTGCGGATCGGTCTGGTGTTGGGAGTCGCCGCCGAATGGATGTCGCACTGGGACTGGGACGCGCGCCACGGCGGCCGGATGATCGGCGGGCCGACAACCGGTTACCAACCGGCCATCACCACGGTTCAGGAGATGCTCGGGCTCAACGGCCCGGCGATGTCGGTAGCCGCGGCCTGCGCGAGTGGAAACCAGGCGATCGGGCTGGCGCGCGAGTGGCTGGCGATGGATTGGGTCGACGTCTGCCTGGCGGGCGCCTGCGACATGGGGGTCACGCCTTACTCAATGGCCAGCTTCGGCAACCTGCGCGCCCTGTCGCGCCGCAACGACGAGCCCACCGCCGCAGTCCGGCCGTTCGACGCCGACCGCGACGGCATGGTATTGGGCGAAGGCGGCGCCGTCTTCGCCCTGGAGCGGTCCAACGCAGTTCGCGGCGACGATCGCCACGGCTACGCCGAAGTCGGCGGCGCCGGAATGACCAGTGATAGCTACCACCTGGTGAGCCCCGATCCAAATTCCACTTATGCGGCTGCCGCCGTCCGCCATGCTTTACATGATGCGCAAGTCGACGTCGCCGACATCGACTATATCAACGCCCACGCGACCGGAACGCCGGTGGGCGACGCCTGTGAAGCCCGCATGCTGCACGCGGTGCTCGGCCCGCACGTCGCCCGGCCCGCCGTCAGCTCGACCAAAAGCATGACAGGACATCTGCTCGGAGCGGCGGCGGCCATCGAAGCGCTGGCCTGCCTGACCGCGATCAAGTTTCGTGCGATTCCGCCGACCATCAACCTCGACCGGCCCGATACGGCGTGCCGGCTGAACCACGTCGCCAACGTCGCTCGCGAACAAGCGGTGCGCGTCGCCGTATCAAATTCTTTCGGCTTCGGCGGCCACAATACGTCGCTGGTGCTCAAAGCGGTTGCTTAACGAGCGCCGCCATCGCCGGGCGTACGCCGCTTGTCCCATTTTCCCCGTTTCTATTTTGACAACAGTCGAAATAGAACCGGTGCTGATCTGTTCGCAACGTGGAAAACAAAGCCGCTTCTGGCTACAACATGGAAAGATATCCCCATCTGTCCCCCCCGCCGATTAAGATCCAGATTCCCGATCGCAGAAACTCCGAACGTAAAGCTCGAACACCCAGCACGAGGCCCGAAGATATGAAACGCACGCTCACTTCATCGCCCCGGCCCAACCGCCGAACCTTCTTGCGCGCTGGTGCCGCAGCGGCCGCCTCGGCCGTCGCCGCGCCGCTGATCATACCCAGGCACGTGCTGTCCGCCCCCGGCAAACCCGGCGCCAACGACCGCATCACCGTCGGCGCGATCGGCGTGGGGGGCCGGGCCAGCCTGCTGCTCAACCAACTGCCGGAGTCGGCGCAGATCGTGGCCCTCAGTGACTGCAACCTTTCCCGGGCCGAAGCGTTCAAGAACAAGGCCCAGAAAGACTGGCCCGTCTACCAGGACTACCACAAGCTCCTCGATCGCCAGGACATCGACGCTGTCATCGTGGCGACGGGCGAGTTTCAGCGCGTGCTCCCCTGCATCCACGCGTGCCAGGCGGGCAAAGACATCTACGCCGAGAAGCCGCTCACCCTCTACGTGGCGGAAGGCCGCGCCCTGGTCAACGCGGTTCGCGGCCACCGCCGGGTATTGCAGGTTGGGTCGCAACAGCGGTCTATGGCCATGAATCGCATCGCCTGCGAGCTCATTCGCACGGGCGGGCTCGGCAAGGTGCTCGAAGTGCGGGCGATCAACTATGGCGGCGCCGAAGCGTCGCCGGCGCAGCCGTTTCCCGCCGCGGAGGTGCCCGCGGGGCTCGACTGGAACATGTGGCTCAACCAGGCCGCCGACCGTCCCTACCACCCCGACTGGATGGCCTGGATGCGGTGGCGCGATTTCGCCGGCGGCGAAATGACCAACTGGGGCGCTCATGGCGTCGACCAGATCCAGTGGGCGCTCGGCATGGACGAAACGGGGCCGACCGAAGTGCGTCCCCTGTCGTCCGGCCCGAACGGACAGGTCGCGATGCGCTACGCCAACGGGGTCGAAGTCAAGTTCGTGATCGAGCCGGGGCACGGCCCGATGGGGGGCGCCGTTTTCGTCTGCGAGAAAGGAAAGCTGGAAATCAACCGCAACAAGTTCACTTCCAACCCGCCAGAGATCGCCCAGGAGCTGAACAAGAAAGTCGACGTTCAAGAAGAAGAACGCAAATGGAGCGACCAGCTCGCCCTCTGGCAGGCCCGCTGGCACATGCAGAACTGGCTCGATTGCATCCGCAGTCGCGAGGTGCCTGTGGCCGACGTCGAAATCGGCCATCGATCGGTCACCGTCTGCCACCTGGCGAACATCGCGCGGGCCGTGGGGCGGGAGTTGCGCTGGGATGCGGCCAAGGAGCAGTTTGCCGGCGACGACGAGGCGAACCGGCTGCTCGACCGCCCGCGCCGCAAGGGGTTTGAGTTGCCGCAAGTCTAGGTGCGTACGGATTCTCGTTTAGGTGCGCGCACCAGCTCCCAGACGACGGAACCGCGACGCGGAGGGCATCACGCCAGAATGTCTCTCACGACCTGCCCGCTGACGTCGGTCAGGCGGAAGTCGCGGCCGCTGTAGCGGTAAGTCAGACGCTCGTGATCGATCCCCAGCAGGTGCAGGATCGTGGCGTGCAGGTCGTGGACGTGCACCTTGTGCGTAACGGCGTTGTTGCCGAATTCGTCCGTCTGGCCGTAGGCTAGCCCCCCTTTCACTCCGCCGCCGGCCAGCCAGCAGGTGAAGCCGCGGGCGTGGTGGTCTCTTCCCTTCGCCCCTTCCGACCAGGGCGTTCGGCCGAACTCGCCGCCCCAGACGATAAGCGTCTCATCGAGCAGGCCGCGGCGCTTAAGGTCGTCGATCAGGGCGGCGATAGGCCGGTCGCTCGCTTGCGCGTGCTTGGCGTGATTCATGATGTCGCCGTGGTCGTCCCACGGCTGGCCGCCGCCGAAATAGATTTGCACCATCCGCACGCCGCGCTCGACCAGCCGTCGCGCCACGAGGCAAGCGTCGGCGAACTCACCCGCGCCGTAGGCCGCCCGCGTGGCCGCCGTCTCTCGGTTCAGGTCGAACGTCTCCTGGGCCGCGAATTGCAGCCGGAAGGCCATTTCCAGCGATTCGATGCGGGCCTCAAGCTGCCCGTCTGCGCCCCGCTCGTTCAGGTGCTCGCGGTTGAGTCGCTCGATCAGGTCGAGCTGGCGGCGCTGGGCGTCGGGCGCCAGCCAGGCGTTGTGAACGTGCTCGATGACCGATTTCGGGTCGATCTTGCCGTTGTTGATGTGGCAGCCCTGGAACACGCCGGGCAAAAAGCTGTTGCCCCAAAGCTGCGGACCGACGGTCGGCTTGCCGGGGCAGAGCACGACGAAACCGGGCAGACTCTGGTTGTCGGTCCCCAGGCCGTAGGTCAGCCACGAGCCCAGGGAGGGGCGCGTGGGCTGCGTGTTCCCCGAGTTCATCATGAGCAGGGCCGGCTCGTGATTCGGGATGTCGGTGTACATCGAGCGGATCACGCAGATCTCGTCGACGGCTTTCGCCAGGTGCGGGTACAGCTCGCTCACGTCGACGCCGTTCTCTCCGTACCTGGCGAACTTGAACGGCGACGGAAAGAGCTTGCCGACCTTACGCTGGGAGGCGTCGGTAAGCGATTCGGGCTGCTGGCCGGCGTATTTCTCGAGCGCCGGCTTGGGGTCGAACGTGTCGACGTGCGACGGCCCGCCGTTCATGAACAGGAAGATTACGTGTTTCGCCCGCGGCGCCCAGTGCGGCGATTTTGGCGCCAGGGGCCCCGCCGCGTCGCTCGAGGCCCGTGCGGGCCCGCCGCCCAAGAGCCCCGCGTCGGCCAGCACGGTCGCCAGACCGAGCGTGCCGAAGCCGGCGCCCATTTGGCCCAGCCAGCGCCGGCGGGAGAGAGGTGTGTCGGCGCAGGCTACGAGGCGGGCTGATCGATCGCTGCGAGATTTCATGCGGCTGGCAGGTACCTGGGGGGCGGGAACGAACGCCATTGTGGCATCAAAGGGTCTCGCGAGACAAGCGATTCATCGCCGGGGTAATGTCCTAGTTTGAAACGACGCGTTTTTGAGGGCGCGAGAGAATCCGGGGCGGTCTGGCATGGGGGGGCGCCACTTCTCACAAGTCTCAAGATGGGGCGCTGTCTGGGTTGCGGCGGCTTTGCCTAAAAAGTCCGGTTTGCCCAAAAAGTAGCTCGGTTGCCTAAAAGTCATTCCGCAGAGCGGGGGTAGAATCTGCGCGCCAAGATGCCGCCGACGATAGAACAGCCGATGGCGACGAATGACTGGGTTTCTTGGCTGCGAAGATTGGCGAAAGGGCCGGTCGCATGCCCAGCACTTAGCTGGAACAAAGCGGCCTCAATAGCGCCGTGCGTGGTCTGGGGGTTATTGGACAACGATCCGGTCAACATGACTGACCATCCGACGATTCCACACCCCGCCCAGAACGCACGTCGCTCACGTCGGGCGTAAATCGGCCCCCAGAGCGCGATAAGACATAGAGCGGCAAACGCAACGTGGCATGAGGCACCCAAGGAACCATAATCGGAAGCAAGCAGGGCGCAGCCGGCAGCCGCGTAAAGTACAAAGCCGAAACAACCAACTAAGCGAGAACCGCACGGGCGCCTCCTTTCACGGGGCCATTAGACCGCGCCAGAGCGGCGAGGCAAAGCATAGTTCTACGGCCATTTGACCAAGCCGTCTTGCGGTTAGAATGGCGTCGTCGAGCCGAGGCTGACATTAGAGCCATGCCAGATTTACAGCGAATCCTCTCCGCCATCGACAGGCTTCAAGCCAGCGTCGATCGGCTCGTAGTCGAGTTCGAGCTTTTGGCTGATTGCAAAAAGCGCGCTGTCAAAGTGCCGCAGCATCGGAAGCGGTAAGAGTGTCAGGAACCGTTGTTGTGACAGGAACGGTTCCTGACACCTTTGTCCCCCCTGAAGGTGTGCTCCAACGTCGTTGCTGAGTTGGAGGGCTGGATAGTGGAGGCAACGGGCGGCCGAATGACTGCGTGCCAGCGATGCCGGCCACTTGGTGAATAGGGTCAGGCACCAGCATGAAAACTCTCCGGCCAACGAATTTCGACGTGGACGTTGTTGAAATCGGGATCCTCTAGCTCGCCGCCATGGTGGCACCTCATCACGGTCGGCAGGTCCTTCATCCTTATTTCCTGCCCCTCCGGAATAATGCCTCCGAACGCCTGCAGTTCGATGAACCGGTTGCAAAGATCGATAACGGTGCCGCGGTATTCAGCCGAGACGTTGTGAATCGAGAGATCCGGCCGGCCAAACTTCCGCAGTCCTCGCGTATGAAACCAACTCAGGCCCGGCTTCGACTCCTCAGAAACGAGGATGACGACATGCTGCCGAGGTACGGGTCCGGCGGGCTCGAAAACAAGTTGCCGCCACTCGTCCGCTAACCACCATTTGAACATCTGGGGATCGTAGACAGCGACTCCACCATGATCGAGGAGGAACGTCAACAATCCCACGCAGTCGCGAAGGTAGTTGAGCTTATCACCATCCTCTTGTTCGCCTCGCAGAATCAGGCACTCTTCCGCGTTGACAATTTGGCTGGCAAGCTCTGGGTGTTCACCGACAAGTTCATCCCAGAGATAGCCGTCTCTGAATTGGCTTACGACATCGGCACTTTGCTGACGGTCGTAGCGCATCAAGTCAAAGCCAGCCGGAATGCCCGGCGACCGGTATTGGCTTGCTGACAACGCCGGAAGATCTTTGAAGTTGCCGTAGACGACGTAGTAAAGAAATGGCTTGCCACCGGCACCGGTGAAGTACTGGCGTGGCCAATCAGGTAGTGTCGCGGCCATGCGTCAAGCTCCTAAGCAGGTCCGTAGATGACGTTAAGCTGAATCCCGAAAGTCGGTAAACCCCTTGCAGGAACCGTTACGATCTCAGGCCTGAAAAAGGTTCACCTTTTTGCCATCTTCGACTTTGCTAACCAGAGTGCCATCTCTGGCCGGCATCCTCAGCGAACCAGGGGATTCTTCTCCGGCCGTATCACGTCGACGATGCCGTCCCATAGGTCCTGCCGTGCGTTGAGGCAATCCACCGCGGTCTGCTCTGCGAGTTGCCACCGAGACTCATCGCCGCCGCAGAGCGAGACGGTGAGCCGGTGCGCCATCGGCCCATGCTCATCACCGTCCAGGTCGATGTGCCGTTCCAGATAGTACTTGAACTCTTCTAGCGCGCCGCCGGCTTCGACATTCAACCTATCGACGATGCGCTGAAAAACGGCGGGCAGAAGGTCTTCTCGACCGAATGTGAACGCCGAGGCGATTGCGATAAGATTTCCGCCTTCGATGACGTCGAAAGTCTGGCGCACGAATCTGCGGGCGCAGTCGGGAACCGTGGACGACTCAAGGGCAACCGAAAGGGGACTGCCCTGGCGAAGCAGGTTTAAAAACGTGTCGATGCCAGCCGTGTTTGCCCCGCATCGAACCATCGCCCTGCGGTAAAGCTCGAAGTGGCTGGCGAAACCGTCCTGGCCATCGTCATCACTTTCTTCAGCCAGCACAATTTCGTTGACCAGACGACAGCTAGTGGAATCAGCAGACGGCAGCCAAGGGATTTCGACGCAAGAGAGCCGAAGTTGTAGCGTCTTGAGCAACGACATGAAGTCCCACACGGCGAAGACGTGGTGGGCCATAAAGACGTGCAGCGATTCGAGCCGGTCGATCTCTTGATAGATGGGGTGGTTCAGCAGTGCGAGCCGCAACGGCTTAAGGCGCTCTTGGATATGTTCTAGTCGGTCCATCGGTACAAACAAAAAAAGGGGTCAGAACTATTTTAGCGACACGCCCTGCGCAGTTGGATCGGTTCGCGCAATGCCACGCCATTGCGTCCGCTGGAAGAGGGGCTGATTTTACTAGGTCATCGACCGAGGGAACAACTGCCAGGATGTGTTCCATAGGGAAGGCCGGCTTCGAGGCCTTCCTCCAAGGTCCCGCCGATTTGAAGAAGCGAAGGCCGTTTGGGCTGTCCGGCCACTACCTGTTGAACGACGACTTTCATGCTGCTCCGGCCGATCGCGGCTCCCGTCAGCCGCCTCATACAGAGCTGCCGGTGTCGCACACGCAGCGATATCACAATCCCTACCGGTCGGGTGGCCACGTTTCGGAGAGCGCTTCAAGCTGACTGCCGGGTCGCCCATCAATGGACGCCGATGCTCAACGCCATCTATAATGGGACTAAGGTTTTGCGGCATTTCGTGAATGCCCGAGAGGCCTCCTACCCCGGAACAAACAGGATCCTCACATGAGGCGTCGCGCCGTCGTTACTGCCCTGATCGCCCTGAGTATCGCCATGCCGAGCTCGGCTTGGGCAGCCATCACCGAAGAGCAGCAACAACAAATCGCCGAAATCGAGCAAGGGGTGAAGGAAGCCCTGTCGCTCGTGAAGGCCAAGAAGACGGAGGAGGCCGAGCAGGCGATCGCCACAGCGAAGGAGTCGCTCGAGGCCCTTTCGTCGTCGGAAGCGAAGGACGAACTGGCCGACTCGCTCGCCACGCTGGAGAAAAAGGTGGCGGCAGCCGAACGCCTTGTGGAAAAGGGAAAGGCGGCTGCGGAGAAATCTTCGGAAAAATCCGCTCCGGAAAAACCGGCTGCCAAGCGTAAGCCGGCCGCCAGGCCGCGTGCCAACGGCAAGAACGCGCCCAAAGACACCGCCAGCGGCGGAACGAGCTTCAGCAAGCAGATCGCCCCGATCTTCGTCGCCCGCTGCAACAATTGCCATGTCGCCGGCACCCGCGGCGGTCTCAGCCTGGCCACGTTCGCTTCGCTGAAGAAGGGATCGGAGAACGGCACCGTCTTCACGCCGGGCAAAGGGCAGGGGAGCCGGCTGGTCGAAGTTCTGCAAAGCGGCGACATGCCTCGCGGCGGGGCACCTCTCACGCCCGAAGAAATCGCTCTCGTCTCCAAATGGATCGACGAGGGGGCCAAGTTCGACGGCGCCGATGAGAACGCCCGGATCGCGGGCCCGACGACGAACCAGCCGCAGCAACCCGCCCTGCAAGTGACGCGGGCGGGCGGCAACGAGTCGGTGCAGTTTGTGCGCGATCTGGCGCCGATCGTGGTCTCGACCTGCATCGATTGCCACGGCGGCATGCAGCCCGCGGGCCAGTTGAACCTGACCACGTTCGCCGGCCTGCTGCGAGGTGGCGCCAGCGGCCAGATCGTCTCGCCCGGCAAGCCCGGCGAAAGCCTGCTGGTCAAAAAGCTCAAGGGAACGGCCGGCCAGCGGATGCCGCTGCGCAAGGAACCGCTCGACGAGGCGACGATCAAGAAGTTCGAGACCTGGGTGGCCGAGGGAGCGAAACTGGACTGGCCCGACGCCGAGGAGTCGCTCGACTGGGCGGTGCGCGTGATGGTCGCCAGCAAGATGAACCACGACGAACTCACGAATATGCGGGCCGATCTGGCCGAAAAGAACTGGCGGCTGGGCAGCCCCGAGGTGGCGCCGCAGAAGATGGAAGACGGCCACTTCATCCTGCTCGGCAACCTGTCGCCCGCGCGGATGGTGGAGCTCGTCGAGCTGGCGAAGCAAACGCGGGGGAAGGTGGCCAAGGCGCTTAGCCTGCCCGCCGACGAGCCCTTCTTCAAAGGGCGGATGACCCTGTTCGCCTTCAAGCGGCACTTTGACTACTCGGAGTTCGGCACGATGGTCGAGCGCCGCGAGTTGCCGGCCGACTGGCACGGGCACTGGCGATACAACGTGGTCGACTGCTACGGCTGCGTGCTCGTGCCGGACGACGACAAGGGGGTCGAACTGACGCTGGCAGAGGTCTTTGCCGGGGCTTACATCGAGAACCAGGCCAAGATGCCCCGCTGGTTCGCCGAGGGGGCCGCGCGGGCGGTCGCCGCCAGGCTTGTTCCGCGCGACCCGGTCGTCAAGCAGTGGGACCAGGAGATCAAAGAGGCGCTCGCCGCGGGCCGTACCGCCGACGACTTTTTGAAAGCCGGCGACGTGCTTTCGCACGACAGCGCCGCTTTAAGCTACGGCTTCATGAAATCGCTCTTGGGCCGCATGCCTAAATTCATGGCCATGCTCAACGACCTGCACGAGGGCACGCCCTTCGACGCGGCCTTCAGAAAGCACTTCGGCGGCGACCCCGCGACGCTGGTCGCCGCCTGGTCGCAGCGCGAACTCTACAGCCGCCGCAAATAGGCGAGAAGAAAACTAACGCAGTGTATAACCCGTCTTCGTCAGGATCGGATTATTCAGGCATCGAGCCCAAGCTGCGCGAGGGACGTAGCGCTAAGCAGAGCTCGCCCCAACTCCGGCAGCCCATCACCGGGCCAGGCTTGCAGGCGAGCCACGACTGCGGGCGACAGCGGACCAAAGCGGGTTTCGAGGAGCTGACGCAAAAGCTCTCGCTGTCCTTCCAGCTTCCCGCGCTGTTCGACGTGATCCAACAAACCCATTTCCATTGCTTTCACTTCCGGATCAGGATGGTTACGCAACATGCTCTCGAACTGTTGCCGCTGCCCGTCATCTAACGGCAGGTAGGCGCTCACGCATTCGCAGAGCAGGGTCTTTCGATAGGCGTTCTCAGAAGAATGCACGAGTCGCTGTATCGCTGCGCCGGCCAACTGTATTCTCCGCTCATTGGGCACGCGCATCAAGGCAGCCAAGGCGACGCCCAGCCAGTTGTTTTGGTGTAAATACTCCTCCGCGGGCAGGGCCGGCAGGCCGACATAAGGGTAGGTGAAACGCACGAGTTGGTGCTCCCAGAAATACTCCTCATACGCATCCCAGCCGATTCCCTCCAGGCCAACTCTCAGATAGAGTCCAACCGGCAGCACCGGTAAGTCATGTCGCCGCCGTAGCGGCTCGTAATAATGGAACATCCGGCGGCGTAAGGGCGCTACCGTGTCGGCAGCCTCAATTTCGACGTGGATCAGAGCCAGCCAACTCTCGTCGGATCGTCGATCAGGGCTTGGCACGGCATCGAGAGTTGCCAGTTTGGCGACGACGTCCACGAAGCGGCTCTCGCCCTGCAGCGAGTCGCTGACGATCTCCTTGTCGAGCCATTCGATGCGGCTGAAGTCGAATCGCCCAGCCCAAGACGGAAAGAAGAGCCAGAAGAACTCGGCGAAGAATTCTTGGAGTAATCTCTTGAAACGAGGATCGTGCATTGGGCACCCAGAGCCGTGAATTAACCGCCTCGTCGCCACCCAGCTTAAATCCGACTCGGCCTTGCGCCTTCGGCGCCGTCGCCTGGGCTCTCCCCGAAGGTGCCCATAGCGATTCGCTGCGCTTGAAAGGCAACCCTCGTGCCCCTAGCTTATAATTCATCCGCCACGAGCTTGCACGTCTTCCATTCTTCGTCACGCAGAACTACTGATCATTTATAGATGCCCGCACTCTACGAGCATCACCACGTTGTCCAGCCGGAGGAGATCGATGAGCTGGGCCATGCCAACAACCTGGCCTACCTGCGCTGGCTGCAAGACGCGGCCCTGGCTCATTCGGCCGCGCAAGGCTGGCCGCCGCAAGCCTACCGGCAACTTGGCCTGGGCTGGGTGGTGCGTTCGCACGAGATCACCTACGAGCGGTCGGCGTTGGCCGGCGACCTCGTGCTCGTGAGAACCTGGGTGGCTTCGTTCAGGAAGGCCAGCTCGGTTCGCCGCTACGACGTCGTCCGCCAGGCCGACGGCAAGCGACTGGCGACGGCCGCCACGAACTGGGCTTTTGTCGACTACTCGACCGGCTTGCCGGCCCGCATCCCGCCGCAGATCGTCGAATCGTTCGAGCTGTTCGCCGAGGATTGAAAGGAGGAGGGCCTTCCTAGGCCGTCCCTTTTTCCAACTGGACGGCGTGGGCGGGCCATCCTTCCTATTTTTGCTCCTTTCCACACCCCCAGGAACCATGAAGATGTCTAGCTTCTTTGTCGATAAGAAAGACTGTTCCCACCATACCATTTTCGCGGGCGTCGACATTTTCACCGCCGCCGGCAACTCGATGATGTTGTCGCTGGTCGAGTTCGAGCCCCACGCCGTCGTCGAGGAGCACAGCCATCCGCACGAGCAGATGGGGCTCATGCTCGAGGGGGAGGCCGAGTTCATCGTTGGTGGCGAATCGCGGATCGTTGGTCCGGGGACGATGTGGAGGATCCCCGGCGGAGTCAAACATAAAGTGATCGCGGGCGACCGCCCGGTGCGGGCGCTCGACGTCTTTTATCCAATACGTGAGGACTACCGGTGAGGGGGTCGGTCGTTCGCATGGTCGGTCCGGCCGCCTTGGCCGCATGGGTGCTCTGCGCATCGCCGGGCTGCTCGGTCTTGCAGCCTCAGAGCATGCGCATCGACTCGGCCGCCAGCGCGTATCAGGGGGTAACCATCACCTACCGCGTCGACAGCGGTCAGCTCAGTGAACCGTTGACCGTGGCGCGCATCGCCGGGCAACAGGTAACCCAGCAGAGCGTTCCCAGCAGCCCCTATCCCGACCATTCGGTGGCGCGTCTGTCGATCCGCTATCCGCACCCCGACGGCAAGGCAGAATATGCCCTGGCCGAATTGGTGGTCGAAACTCGCACCCCTCCCAACGCCCAGATCAAAAAATCGACCTGGCAGCAGTGGGTCGACACGTTTGCCGCGACGGCGCGAGATATCTTGCCGGGCGTCAAGCTCAGCGATGACGTTCGCGAAGCCTGGGCCATGGACATCGCCAAAAACGACCTCGATCGCGTGGTCGCCGGCATGTCGCAAAGCGGTTATTTTGTGAATCCGCCCAAGGCCTCGCCGGGCGTCGAGCTGGCGGCCCGCATCGACGGCTTCCAGGCCAACAAGCGCTGGAGCCGCGAGCCGGAGCTCGACGTTCTGATGGAGCGTATCCGGCAGGAGGGGCAACTCGTTTCCTACGTGCACCCAGTGGAGTCGAGTAGCGTGGCCGTCGCGGCTGGCAACGCCCGGACGCCGGCCCGATTTGTCTCGCAGGAAGAGGACGGCCCCTCACTCATGCCTGCCGGCCCGCAAAACCAGGCTTACACGAATCCGTCAGAAAACCGGGCCCCGGCGCGAACGCCCCGGTATACGCCGCCGCCGACCAGTTTCACCCCGGCGCCCTTCTCACCGGCTCCCAACACGCCGCGCTCGATCCCCGCGCCGCCGGCGGCGCCCATGACCGTGCCCGACTATCCGCGGTCGGCAATGCCGAACTTGCTGCATCCCCCGGCCGCCGCCCCCACCACGCTTCCCCCGGCGGATGCACGATCGAAGGCGCGGGCGTTGAGAACGCCGCAACCCAACTCGCCGCAGCCCAACTCGCCGCAGTCCAAATCGCCGCAGTCCAAATCGCCGCAGCCGAGACGACCCGCGAACCCTCTGGCAAAACCGGAGGGCCGCTGGCAGTATCCGCCTCAGTACCGCAGACAGTCGGGGCAGGCGTCGCCCTCCCTAGCGCCTGGCGCCGCCGGTCAGCCACCGGCCGCCGCGCCGCAGGGAGCCTCGCGCGACGCTGCGCAGCAGCGCCAGCAACGTATGCCCTGGCGACGGCCAGCGGCGACGAACGCCCAGCAACAACCGGCTGCTTCGCCCTCGCCAACCAACGCCGCGAGGAACTCGGTGGCGCCCCGTTCTCGCCCGCAACGTAATTCCGGTGCGCCGGGACAACCGCCGTCCGCCGGGCGTCTGCCGCCGCGCTATCCGGCGACCCCCGGTTACCAACCTCCTTACCAGCCGCCGGCACGCTACCCTTCCGCGCCCTACGGCTCGGCACAGAACGACCCCGCCCCGAATTATCCGCAGACGAGTACACCGACGGGCAATGGTTCTCCGCCGGGGATTCCTCAGCCGCCTCAACTCGGTTCGCGGCCCTCGAACACCTATTGAGGTTCGCCCGCGCAGAGCAGCGACGAGAGGGTCTCCATCAGTTCGGCCGGTTTGACCGGCTTGGTCAGGTAGGCATCCATGCCGGCCGCAAGGCAACGCTCGCGGTCGCCTTTCACGGCGTTGGCCGTCAGGGCCACGATCGGCATCCGGCGTCCGCCGCGCGATCCCGGGTTCTCGGCTTGCCGAATTGCTTGCGTGGCTTCAAAGCCGTCCAACTCCGGCATCTGGCAGTCCATGAGAATCAGGTCGAAGTCGGCGGCCCGCGCCTTTTCGACGGCTTCGCGGCCGTCGCTCGCCACCTCGCACTCGACGCCCAGGCGGTGCAGCATCTCCCTGGCGACGAGTTGATTGACTTCGTTGTCTTCCGCCAGCAACACCCGGCGCCCGGCAAGCGGCCGAGTCGGCCGCGCGACGGCGGCCGTCCCCTCGGCCGGTCCCGCGACATTGGGGTGTGGAAGCAACAGCTCAACAAGACAATCGTGCAGGCGCGATTGTCTGAGCGGTTTGTGCAGGCAGCTTTCGACTCCCATCTCGCGCAGCTCGGCCTCGAGCATCAGCTCGCTGAGCGCGGTGAGCGCGATGCGCCGCGTGGGGCGGAGCGCCGGGTCGGCTCCGATGGCTTGCGCGAGCTGCCGACCGTCGAGGCCTGGCATCTTCATATCGAAGATCGCCAACCGAAACGGCGTGGCCGACGAGGCGGCCGCCCGCAAAAGCGCGAGCGCCTCGCCGCCGTTCGTGGCGGTGGCGACCTCGCAGCCGAGCTCGAGCAACATCGTCCGCAGGATTTCCAGTTGGGTGGTGTTGTCGTCGACGGCCAGGACGCGCAACCCCGTCAGCTCACGCCTGGGGGTGCGTTCGCCATTCGCCGATGGCAAAGGCTCCAGGCTCAAGCGGCACCAGAAGCACGAGCCTTGTCCCACGCGGCTCTCGACCCCCGCTTCGCCTCCCATGAGCGTCGCCAGTCGCGCGCAGATGGCCAGCCCGAGCCCGGTTCCGCCGTACTTTCGCGTGGTCGAGGTGTCGACCTGTGAGAACGCCTTGAAGAGCCGTCCCAGTCGCTCGGGGGGAATGCCGATGCCCGTGTCGGTGACGCTCAAGCGCACGACCGCCGCCCGTGGAGTTGTCGCTTCCAAGGCGGCGTGAACGACGATCTCGCCATGCGACGTGAACTTGACCGCGTTTCCCAAGAGGTTGATGAGGATCTGCCGGATTCGCTGCTCGTCGCCCAGCACCAGCGACGGAAATCCGGCGTCGAACCGGCAGACCAATTCCAGACCCTTGCTTTCGGCCCTCTGGGCAAACATCTCGACGGTGTCTTCAATAAGATCGCGAAGTTTGCACGGCACCAGATCGAGTTCGAGCTTTCCCGCCTCAATCTTGGCGAAGTCGAGCACGTCGTTGATCTGCGCGAGCAAGGCGTCGGCCGACGATCGGGCCACCTGGACGTATCGCCGCTGCCCTTCGTCGAGCTGGCTGTCGACGAGCAGACCAAGCATACCGATCACTCCGTTGAGCGGCGTGCGAATCTCGTGGCTGAGGTTGGCCAGAAACTCGCTCTTGGCGCGGTTGGCGAGCTCGGCCGCTTCCTTCTCGCGCCGCAACACCTCCGAGTGCTTGCGCTCGGTAATGTCTTCAACGGTCCCCTCGTAGTGGAGCAGGCGGCCGCGGGGGTCGCGAATCGCTCTGGCGTTCTCCGAGATCCAGCGAACGGTGCCGTCTTTGCGGCGAATCTGGGCCTCGAAGCCCGTCACGACGTCGCTTAGTTCCAGCAGGCCGGCGAACCGCTGACGGGCATCCTTATCGACGTAGAGCTGCCGCGCGATGTCGCGGATCGACGCGGTCAGCTCTCTGGGCGAATCGTAACCGTAGATGCGCGCCAGCGCCGGATTGCAGCTTAGGTAGTGGCCGTCGGGCGAGGTTTGAAAAATGCCTTCGATGGCGTTTTCAAAGATGCCGCGATATTTCTCCTCGGCACGTCGCAGCGCCTCGATGGCATCCTCGCGTGTGCCAAACTCCAACCCGGACTCTAGTTCGAACTCGCACTCACACTCACACCCTAAAATTTCCCGGTCGTGCTCACCACCTGCGGGCGTGAGCGGCTGGGAACCATGACGCATGGCGGATCTCCCCGATGCATTACACGTGGGGAGCGTTTCCGCCTTAGCGCGCCCCAGCTAGCCCAGTACGTCCGTGCCGGTCGACGCGGACAGAAACAACGCTTGCATAAGATTAGCTTACGAATCTCGGAGCGCGGCTCGTCGTCGGGGGCAATCGGCGACGCTCCTTTACGTGTAGAATCGTGCCAGCCGATCCGGGTGAACCCCCAAACCGGCGGAGACCAGCAGTCCCCAGTTCCGCAGGGTTTGACGGATCACGCCGCGGCGCTGCCAGCGACGCGCGCTGACGTAAAGCGGCCCCGGCAAGAGCACGGGCCAGGCGCGGCGGCGGAGCCGCTTCATGAGGAAGACGTCCTCCATCAACTTCAGCCGGGGAAAGCCGCCGATCTCCTCGAACAGTTCTCGCCGCACGAAGATGCCCTGATCTCCGTAGGGCAAGCCGCGACGGGCGGCTCGCCAGGCGTTGCCGCGCTCGAGGAGCCGATAGAGCCACCCCTCCGCCTCGATCGCCTGGCGAAAGGCGCCGCAACCGACCGCCGCGTCGGTCAGGGCCGCCTCCATCTGCCGCAAACCGTCAACCGCCAGCCGCGTGTCGGCGTGCAGAAAGAGCAGGACGTCGCCGCTGGCGGCGCGGGCGCCCGCGTTCTGCTGAAAGGCCCGGCCCGGCGGGCAGACCACCACGCCGGCGCCCGCGGCCCGGGCTAACGAGGCCGTGTCGTCGCGGCTGCCCCCGTCGACAACGATCACCTCGTGCGGCCCGGTCGCCAGAGCGCTCGTTACCGAGGCGGCGATCATGGCCGCCTCATTCAACGCGGGAATGACGATCGAGACGGGCACGAGGGAATCCCGCACGTCCTCAACGATGGTGTCGGCGTCCCGCCGCGCCAGGCGGCGGAGGCGGCCGCACCACACTCAGCCAAACCGACCCGATCGCGGTTCTACCTCGCCATTCTACTGCGGCGACTCGTAACTGACGTTGCTCGCTTGCACGCGTTCGACGTTGTCGAGCTCAAGACCCTTGTTGATGAAGGTTTCGATTTCTTCGGGTGACTGCACGCCTACGAGCGTGTGCCGCTTCCAGCCGTTGGGCGTCTTGCGATACATGATCAACTGCGGAATCGTTCCGCCCTGCATCAGCGACTTGGCGATGCGGCTTTCGTGGTCGGTGTTGACGTGAGCAAAGGCCACCTTGCGAAGCAGGCCGCGGCGGGCAACTCGAGGCAAGACGTTGTTCTTCATCTGGACGCAGCCGGGGCACCACTCGGCACCCACCAACAGCACCATCGGCTGCCCGGTCGTAGAATGGACTTTGTGTGCCTCGGCATATTCATTGGCTCCGGTCGAAAGCAACGAAATCTGAATCATCGCCGAAAACGCAAAGTTCATAGTTCCTCCTCAGACGGTGGCTCTCAGCAAGCCGCCGCTCCTTGTGCGTGGGGGTTGGGTTGCGTGGTATGCCGCTACGAGGGCCTAACGATCAGCCCCCAACGTTGCAAGCGGCACCAAGACATAGGTTGTCGGTTGCGAGAAGCTCCCGTCGAGGACGACGGGCGGGCGCAGCTCGCCTCTCGCAGCTTGGCTTCTTGCCGGGCGGGACTTCCTTGCAGGTCGCAAGCAACCGAGCGTAGAACCGGGTTTCCGGTTCGTTCGCAGTTTCCGGCGACCTTTCCAAAAACAAAACTGCACTCGTCAGGCCTGAATGAGCCTGCTAGTTTACCGAGGGGGAATGGATATGCAACGATAAAATGCACAAACTTTTCCTTAGGGGTCGTAAGTTCCGCGGGCGCAAAGGTTTCAAAATCGGGGCTTTTCTGCGCTTTCCGTCCGCCACACGCTATAATCGTGCCTTGCGAGTCGGCCGTTTCGCGGGTGTTCGCTCGCCAGCCGTCGCAGAGGGTCTTCGTGTGGTTTTATTCCGCTCGGCGGGGCGGCCGTTTCGCCTATGAAGTTGCGGGTTGGCCTGGTGGGGCTTGGTCAAGCGTGGGAGTTGCGTCATCGACCCGCCTTGAGAGCGCTGGCCGACCGCTTTGAGGTCACCGCCGTATGCGACCAGATTGCGGTTCGCGCGGAGCAGGCCGCCCGCGATTTCGGCGCCCAGGCGATCGACGGTTTTCGCGCCCTCGCGAACCGGCCCGACGTCGACGCCATCTTGATGCTGGCGCCTCAGTGGTACGGCTATCTTCCCGTGCTGGCGGCCTGCGACGCCGGCAAAGCCGTCTACTGCGCCATCACGCTGGAAATCGACCTGGAAGAAGCGCGGCGTGTCAGGCAGCGCGTCGAGGAAGCGGGTGTGGCGTTCATGTCGGAGTTTCCGCGGCGGCAATCTCCGGCCACGATTCGCCTCAAAGAATTGATCGTCACGAGGCTTGGTCCGCCGCGCCTGCTGTTTTGCCACATGCGGCGCCCCGCGGAGGAGTTGCCGAC
Source organism: Pirellulales bacterium (assembly GCA_035550375.1). Taxonomy (GTDB): domain Bacteria; phylum Planctomycetota; class Planctomycetia; order Pirellulales; family JAICIG01; genus DASSFG01. Next base: position 129,561 of record DASZPH010000011.1, read on the forward strand.
CGCGCGGGCCAGCACCCGCATCTCGCCCACCGGCGACTTGATCGAACTGGTCGACTGGTGCTGCTACGTGGTCGGACACAAGCCGACTTCGGTGCTGGGCATTCAGCACGCCGGCCCGGACGGCTCCGACGATTATCAGATGATGAACCTCGACTTTTCCGCCGACGCCACGCCCGGCTCAGGTCCGACGGCGCAAATAAGCTGCGGCCGTTACATGCCGGCCAAATGGCAGGAAGCAACCGCCTATCGCCCGCCGGCCGCGTTGCAGGTGGCATGCGAGCGGGGGATCGCCTTCATCGATTTGCCCACCACGCTCGTCTGGTTTGACGAAGCGGGCCGACACCAGGAGGCCCTCGACAGCGAGCGGCCGGTCGGCGAGCAGTTGCTGGGGCAGTTTCACCGGTCCGTTACGAGCCTGGTGCGCAACCCGGCGGGGCTAGACGACGCCTATCGCGCCTTGGCCATCGTGCAGCAAGCGCGAACCAGCCACACCGAGTGGCGGCGGGTGGCACTCGAGCTGTGAAGAAGAGCCGGACATTGACTTGGCCTTCTCGCGGGTGATACTGGCCAAGCGGGCAGACTCGAACCGACAACTTTGTTCAACACCCCGGAAGAGAGCTCCCGTGAAGTGTGCCAACTGGCGAACCGTGTCTCCATTCCTGGCGGCAGCCGTTTTCGTGCTGACCGCTGAAACCGCGCGCGCAGCAGATCGTGGATTGCGGGTGGGCGCCGCGGCCGTTGCGCTCGCGGCCGACGACTCGATGGTCACCAGCGGCGGCATCGGCCCCGGCAAAGTTCAAGGCCAGGAAGGTGAACTGCGCGCGGTCGCCGTCGTCCTCGAGAAAGAGCCGTTCGGACGTTTCGCCGTCGTGGCCTGCGATGTGCTTTTCGTGACGCGCGAGCAAATCGATTTCGCGGCGGCCGAGATCGAACGCACCTGCCAGATCGACCCCGCTCATCTGCTCGTCAATGCCACGCACACCCACAGCGCTCCCAGCACAACGCAGATCCACGGTACGCCGCCCGACGAAACTTTTCGGCGCCGCGTGACGGAAGGGATTATCAAGGCCGTGCAAGAGGCAACCAGCAAGCTGGCCGACGACTGCACCTTCGCCTTCAAGCTTGCCGAAGAGAAAACGATCGGCCAGAACAGCCGCATGCTGCTTTCCGACAACACCATCTATTGGATCGGCCCCCGCGACGATGCCATCCGACCGACCGGTCCCGTCGATCCGGACTTGCCCCTGCTTGTCTTTCGCGGGCATGACGGCCATCCGCTCGCCCTGATCTACAACCACTCCTGTCACACGATCGGCACGCGCCTCGAGGGCGTTCGCTCGCCCAGCTTTTATGGGCTCGCGGCGCAAGAGCTCGAACCGATTCTCGGCGCCACGGTCTGCTTCCTGGAAGGGGCCTCCGGCTCGACGCACAACTACGGCATGCGCGATGGCGTGCCGGTTCCGGAAGCGATCGAGCGGCTCAAGCAGGTGATTCAGCAAGGGCTCGATCAAGCGCAGCCGAGACCGGTGGAACGGCTGGCGGCCATCAAACGGCCGTTCAAATTCAAGGTTCGCACCTTCGACGAAGCCAAGGAAGACGCCGCCGTATCTGCCTATTGCGAGAGACGAGCCCCCGGTGCCGCCAAGCTGATTGTCGAGAACTTTCGCAAACAGCGCGAGGTCATCGCCCCCCAGCAGGGCCACGAGCGCGAGACGTGGCTGCAGGTGATGCTGATCGGCGACGTGGCGATCGTGGGCGCCCCCGCCGAGCTCTTTACCAAGCTGGGACTCGAGATTAAACGGCGATCGCCGCTGAAGAACACCTACGTTGCGGAGCTGGCGAACGATTGGATCGGTTACCTGCCCGACCGCGAAGCGCACCAACTCGGCGGCTACCAGACCTGGACCGGCTCGCACAGTTACGCGGAGCCGGGCACCGGCGAGCGACTTGTGGATCAGGCCGTAACCATGCTTGAGGAACTGGCCGCGACCAAATGAGCCGACTCACTTTGACGCTTGGCGGTCTGCTGCTGGCGGCATGGGCGGCCGCAGCCGACGAACCAGCCGCCCGCGGACCGCTTTCACCCGACGACGAACGGGCCGCGCTGCGGCTTGCCGACGGCGAACTGGCCGTCGAGCTGGCTGCCGCCGAGCCGCTGGTCGACAGTCCGGTGGCAGTCGCCTGGGACGCCGACGGGCGCATGTACGTGGCCGAGATGAGCGACTACCCGATCGGTCCCGCTGGGGGCCGCGTGCGCCTCTTGACCGACCGCGATGGCGACGGTCGCTATGACGACGCGACGGTCTTTGCCGACAAGCTGAATTTTCCCAACAGCGTGCTCTGCTGGCAGGGAGGCGTGTTTGTCACCGCGACGCCTGATTTGCTGTTCCTGAAGGATACCGACGGCGACGGAAGGGCCGACGAGCGTCAGATCGTGTGGACCGGATTCGCCGAAGGCAACCAGCAGTTGCGGGCCAACGGACTTGTCTGGGGGCTCGACAACTGGATCTACGGCGCCAACGGCCGCAGCGACGGCGAGATCCGGCGGCCCGGCGAGCCGACAAGCGAGGCCGTGTCCATTCGCACACGGGATTTCCGCTTTTCGCCGGACGCCCAGCGTTTCGAGGCCATCGCCGGCCAGAGCCAGTTCGGCCAGACGCACGACGATTGGGGGCGCCGCTTTCTGTCCTGGAACACGATCGCCATCCGGCACGCCCTGCTCGACCCCTCGACGCTGGCGGCGCATCCGCGGCTGATGAGCGCGGCCATCCGCGACATTGCCGATCCGGCCGATCCCGGGCGAGTCTACCCCATCAGCCCGCGGCCCAAAACGTTCAACCGCGAAGCGACCGATTACTACAACGCGCTTTGCGGCCTGTCGATCTATCGAGGCGACTCGCTGGGCGAGAGCTATCACGGCAACGCCTTTGTGGGCGAGTCGCTCACGAACCTGGTCCATCGACGGGTGCTGAAGCCCGACGGGCCCACGTTTGTGTCTTGCCGCGGCGAAGTCGAGAGCGAATTCCTGTCGTCAACCGACTCGTGGTTCCACCCGGTGAACACGGCGACCGGCCCCGACGGGGCGCTCTACGTCGTCGACTTCTACCGCCGCTGGGTCGAGCACCCGCAATTCGTCGCACCGGCCCTGCGTGGCGGCGTCGACTGGCGAGAGGGTGAACGTCACGGGCGTATCTGGCGGATACGCAGGGCCGCGGAGGCGAAGGCGAAGGTGCCACGATTGACCGAAGCCGGCACGGCCGACCTCGTGGCCGACCTGGCGCACGCGAACGGCTGGCGGCGAGACACGGCCCAGCGGCTGCTGATCGAGCGCGCCGAACCGAACAGCGTTGGACTGCTGCGCGAGACGGCGCTCAAAAGCCAAAACGACCTCGCGAGGCTGCACGCGCTGTGGACCCTGGAAGGGCTGAACGGCCTTGACGAAACGACCGTTCTGGCGGCGATTGCCGACCGAAGACCGGAATTGCGCGAGCAGGCGATGCTGCTCGCGGCGGTCCGGCCGAGGCGATCGGCACAGCTCAAGGCCGCGATCTTGGCGATGAGCGACGATCCGAGTCTGGCCGTGCGTTTTCGCCTGGCGCTATCGCTCGACGGCCTGGCAGACGATGAGAAACTCGCCGTGTGGGTCAAGCTTGCCCGCCAGCCGGATGCCGATCCCTGGCTATGGCTGTCGGTGTCGGGTGCGCTCGACGACCGCTTGTCGTGGCCGTTTCTCGCGCATCTCGTCGAGGGGGAACCGCGGTGGCTGGCTGCGCCCGCGCCGCAGCAGGCCGCTTTTCTTCGGCAAACCGCGGCGACGCTCCACGCTGACGAAGACGTTGTCGCCCTGCTTTCGCTGCTAGCGTCGGCGGCACCCAAGGACATCGGTCCGGGGCACCTGGCGATGCTCGCCGGACTGAGCCAGGCGACGCTGGCCGAGAATCGCTCGTTACGCCAGTGGCTGGCGGGGAGCACAGCGAGCAACGTCATGCAGGCCATCCGCGCGGCCGTCGACGCCGCTCGGCGCGTCGCCACCGACGAGGAGGCGAACGTGTTTGAGCGTTGCGACGCGATTCGCGTCGTCGGATTGGGCGACCAGGCGCAGGCGGCCTCCATCTTGCTCGGCCTGCTGAGACCCCAGCAATCGCAGGAGGTCCAGTCGGCGGCAGCGACGGTGGTCGGCCAGATGGCCGACGCCGACGCGGCTCGTCAGATGCTCGCCGGGTGGAACACCTACACGGCTGCGACCCGCCGGGCGGTCGCGGGGGCCGCTTTGCGAAGCGCCGCCGCGACGGGGATTCTGGTCGAGGCGCTCGAGGAGGGTGAGGTATCGGTCATGGAACTCGATCCCGCGCTGCGCGACGCGCTGGCCTCGGTCCGCGACGCGGCCCTTGCCGAGCGGGCCAAGAAGATTTTGCTCGCCGCCGCGCCGGCCGATCGCCAGGAGGTGCTCGGCAAATACCAGGCGGCGATCACGCGGTCCGGTGACCGGCGGCGAGGTGCGAACTTGTTTCGGCAGAATTGCCTCACCTGCCATGCGTTGCAGGGGCTGGGGCATCGCGTCGGCGCCGATCTGTCGGGAATCTCGGCCCGCCCCAGAGCTACGTTGCTGGAAGACGTGCTCGATCCCAGCCGTCAGGTCACGCCGAATTTCATGAGCTACACGGTCGTCACGGGCGCCGGCCAGATTCTTACGGGGTTGCTTGCCGCGGAGAGCGCGCAGGCGGTGACCCTGCGCCGCGCCGACGGCATCGAAGAGACGGTTCCTCGTGGCCGCATCGAGCAACTCCGCGCGAGCGGTAAGTCGCTCATGCCCGATGGTTTTGAGCAAAAGTTCGATGTCGCGGACATGGCCGATCTCTTGGAGTTTCTCGCCCAGCCTTCGCGAGAGTTGCTCGAGTCAGCCGCCAAGGCGGTTGACGCCGGCATGTAACCAAACTGGACGGATGGCCCGGCGAGACGCGGGGTCTCGCGCGCCCGTTGGTCCTTGCAGTTTGAGATACGGCCGCGATAATGCGCTGATCATGGACGAACTTGCTCAACGACTGCGGCGTCTTCCGAAACAACCGCTATGCTGTCAGGGCGGAATTGCCCAATGGCCAAATCTGGTGCGAGGTGAAGACGGGAAACTGTTTCGACCGCACCTGCCGCTTTGGGTAGACGCCAAATCCGGCGTCGTACACGGAGGTTCATTGCTTGCTCCCGGCGATGACTTGCTGCGCGCCTCTTTGTTGTCGCTGGGTGGATTTGTGGCAAAGCTCCTGGAAGATCGTGTTTGCCCGCAACACTTGCAAGTTCGAGAGCCGAAGTTGGCGGATTACTTGCGGCGAAACCTAATGGGCACGGGCATCGAAGTGCAGTTGACAGACGACCTGCAGATGTTCGACCAGGTCGTGGCCGAAATGGCCACGACGGTTGGTACACAGGCAGACGGCTTGCCAGGCTTGCTTGATTCTCGCGGAGTAACCATCGAGCGGGTTCGGGAGTTTGCCGATGCGGCCGCCTCCTTCTACAAGGCGGCGCCGTGGCGATGTCTCTCCGATTCGGATTTGATTCATGTCGAAACCCCGCAGCCGCCGCCCGGAATGGCCTGTTTCGTCGTGCTCGGAGCGGGCCGCAGTACCTACGGATTAGGACTGTATGCGAGCCGGGACGCGTACGACCGTTTCTTGCGCGCCGGACAACAAGGCGACCATAAAGCTGCCTTCGCCTCGGGTTTGGCTCAAGTCGTCTTCGGGCCGATCGAAGAATTGACCATAGCCGATGCCGAGTTGTGGAGCGCGCAGCAGCTTCCCGTTGCTACGGAACAAGCATATCCCCTGACGTTGAAGTATCGAGGGGCGGGCGAAGTCGCTCGGCCGACCCAGGAGGAACTCGTCTTTCTCGAAGGGCTGCTGCGAACGCTGGCCACGACGACCGAGAACGAAATCGACACGGGCCGCTGGAGCAAGACTGCGGCGACGACGGACGGCGACACCACGTTTACCTTGGCCATCCCCGATCTGCTCGATCCGCCGTCACCTCAAGAGTGGATGCGGCGAGGTTTTTTGCCCGACCGACGCGCGCACGAGCGATTCTACGCCGATGTGAACCGCTATCTGGAAGAGTATCCACCGAGCGAAGATGACAGCCTCGAAGCGATTCAGCGGGCTTTCTCAGCGCGAGCCGATGGTCTGTTGACTGGGCCCCGTTCCGCTGAAGAGCAGGCGCAGGGGCTTTGCTTCCAAGCCTTCGAAACGTACGGCCGGCGCCGGGTGCATCTAGCGCGGCAGGCAATTGAGCTCAATCCGGACTGCATAGACGCACACGTGATTCTCGCGGAACAAGCCGGAACGCTGGAAGACGAATGGGATCACTATCGACGAGGGATGGAAGCGGGCGAGAGGAAGCTGGGTTCGGAATTCTTCATTGCAAATGCGGGGCATTTTTGGGGAATCACGGCGACCAGACCCTATATGCGGGCGCGGCTTGGGCTGGCCGGGTCATTGGCGGCCGCCGGCCGTGTGGACGAAGCGATCGCCCACTATCAAGAGCTGTTGCGGCTCAATCCTAACGATAATCAGGGCGTTCGGTATGTCCTGCTGCCCAAGTTGTTGACGATCGGTCGCGACATGGAGGCGGCCCGGCTGTTGAAGCAGTTCGATGAGCAATCGGCGACCTGGGCCTATGGTCGCGCCCTGCTGGCCTTCCGACTTGGCGGCCGCTGCGCCGCATCGAAGCGCGAGTTCAACGCCGCTTTGCAGGCGAATGGGCACGTGCCCGAACTTCTTGATTCCGACGCGCCGATCCCGCAACCTCCTCATTACTCCTCGGGAAGCTTCGAGGAAGCCTGCGTCGCAGCCCAGGAATTGCGTCCGGCATTTCAAGCGACACCCGGGGCAGTCGATTGGGTTCGCGAGTCGTATGCGACGCGCCAGCGCGAGTTAGAACGCGCCCGCCGCGAAAAGCAAAGAAAATCGCGGGAGAAAGGGAAGAAGCGAAAACGGCGATAGTTGCGATCGTGGCTCGTGATTGAGTACGGCAAGTCGGCGCTCGCCACGCTATTCTCAAAGGCCGCTTACGGTGCCCGCGTGGGCCGACGGTCGTCCGGGGGAGGCGGAAGATCGAGAGGCGAGGCGACCTGAGCGGCGACGGCCTCGCAGTACTGCCGCAGGTCGTCGTGCGTGGCCTGGAATTCTGGCCGCTGTTGGAGCCCTCGGTAGCGGGTGTCTGCCGCGATGCGGTCGAACCTTTCGAGCGCCGCTCTCAGTGAGTCGGCGGTGGCATGCTTGTCGGTCGAAAACACGGCCGCGGGCAACGCCAGATGCTCCTGCCAGCGGCGGTCGAGGAGTGCTTGCAGCTTCGTCGCGTCCGATGCCAGGCGAGCGCGCAGGTCGTCGGCGCTTGTGCCGACTGGGCCGCCAGCCGATGGGTCGCCAGGAATCGGCGCGGCGATCGCTTGCGGTTCACGCCCACCCGTGAGCGACGCCACCTCGGTCAGGAGACGCATGGCCGAATCAGGGACGACCGTGGGCAGGACGTTTGCCGGCGAGCCGTAAAACGATTGGTGCGATTGCCCGTCGATTTCGATCGCCGAGCCGTCGATGGCGACGCCGGCGAACACGCCGCGGCCGCGCGAGTAGGAGAGAATCTCGGCCTTTAGCTCGGCGTCGGTGGCCGCCTCGGCGCTCCGCCCCACCGGGCCGGCCGCCACCGACGCGCCGGCGCCCAGCGTGAACTTGCCGCTGAGCAGTCCCTCGATGCTCTTTTTGGTGCGAAAGACCAGGATCACGTCGGTCGATTGGATGCCGGCCTGCCAGCCGACGCTGCCACCGGTGAGGATTACGAACTGCGGCAGCCCCCAGTCGCCGTCGCGATCTCGCACCATCACCACGCCGCGCCCCCGCCGAATCCCTCCCACAAAGCCGACTTTGATGACCTCCGGAATAATGGCGATTCCCTGGGCGTCGGCCAGTAGCTTTTCGGGAATCCGCCGCACGGGAATACCCATGATGTCGTGCAGCACCTGGGTGGAGAGTTCCACCGTCCGCTCGGGACCTCGATTCGCGGACGCCGTTTCCATCAACAGGCCGACGACGAGCAACACGCCCAAGAGCTGAACCCGCAACATAGGACGAACTCCGTTTCGTGAATTGGGGGCCGCCGACATGGTCGGCACAGGATCGTTCTACGTCGAGCGGGCTGCCGGCGGCAAGATCGCTTTGCGATTTACTCATCCGGGCCTGTTGGAAAACGCGATTCCCCGATGGCAAAAAAATCGTGTTTGGCCGCTTGACAGTCGCCATCGCGTTTGTATTAATACAATAGTACAAATCAGCTTCGTTCTCTCGATGCAAATCCACCTCTCAACCAGCGACGGCGTGCCGATCTATCTGCAGATCGTCAACCAGGTGAAATACCTGGTGGCGTCGGGCAAGCTGCAGGCCGGCGAAGAGTTGCCCCCGATTCGCACGCTGGCCGAGAGGCTGCTGATCAATCCGAACACCGTGGCACGGGCCTATCGCGAGCTGGAGCTGGCCGGAGTGGTGACCAAGCGCCGAACGGCGGGCACTTACGTGTCGGCCGCCGGCTCGCCGCTGGCCCGCCGCGAGCGGCTCAAGATTCTGGCCGACCGTGTCGACGCCCTTTTGGCCGAAGCGCGGCAGATGAACGTCGATACCGAGACCCTGGTCGATCTGGTACGCCAGCGCGACGAGGCGCTCGACGCCACGACTCGCAGCCCCGTCACTCGCAAGGAGAGATAGCCGTGATCGCCCCCTATGATGAATTCAATGACGACGTGATCGACATCCGCAACGTCACGCGCCGCTTCGGCACCAAACGTGCCCTCGACGAGGTGACGCTCGCGGTGCCGCGGGGTGTGGTGTTCGGCCTGGTGGGAGCCAACGGCGCCGGCAAGACGACCCTGATTCGCCACGTGCTTGGATTGCTCAAGGCGCAGGCCGGCACCGTGCGGGTGTTTGGCCGCGATCCCGTGCTCGACCCGGTCGGCGTCCTGTCGCGCCTCGGCTACTTGGCCGAGGAGAACGACCTGCCCGGCTGGATGCGCGTCGACGAGCTGATCCGCTACACGCGGGCCTTCTATCCCGGCTGGGATGATCGCTATGCCGAAAAGCTTCTCGAATCGTTCGGCCTCGCCCCGGCCGCCAAGGTCAAAAACCTCTCCAAGGGGCAGCGGGCGCGGGCCGGGCTCGTGGTGGCTTTGGCCTATCGTCCGGAGTTGCTCGTGCTCGACGAGCCGTCGTCGGGGCTCGATCCGATCGTGCGGCGCGATATCCTGGGGGCGATCGTTCGCACCATCGCCGACGAAGGACGGACGGTGCTTTTTTCGTCGCACCTGCTGGACGAAGTCGAGCGTGTTTCCGACTGCGTGGCCATGCTCGATCGGGGGCGCGTCGTATTCGCAGGCGAACTCGACCAGATCAAGCAGAGCCACCACCGCCTCACGGTTCGCTTCGACGGCGGACGTCCGTCGCCGCCCGATCTGAACGGCGTCTTGCGATGGGAACCGCACGGCGGCGACTGGATGGCGACCGCGCAAGGCCCGCTGGACGAGTTCCAGTTCGCGGTGGCGGCGGTGGGCGGCGAAGTTGTGGAGCGACGCTCGCTTTCGCTCGACGAAATCTTTCTGGCGCAGGTCGGCACGGCGTATGTCGAGCAACAGGAGAGTTAACCATGCGGGGAGCACCACAAGCCATGCTATGGCAGATTTGGCGACGGCACCGCTGGGGTCTTTCAGCCGACCTGGCCTACCTGGCGACGGCGCCGGCGGTCGTCGCCCTGATCCCGCTCGAGTTCGGCAAAAAGCCGGTCGCCGACGTGCTCGGTCTCGTGGGAGTGGCCGTGCTTACCCACCTGGTGGGCGTCTTCAGCTACGGCTTCGACGCCGACCTCGTCAAGAAAGAATCGGTCTATCCCGTGCGAGGATTCGTCCTGCCCGTGAGCAACTGGACGTTGACGTGGCCCGCGATCGCCGGCGCGGCCGCGATCATCGCGGCCTGGCCGCTGATCGCTCTCGGCGTATGGCGGCCCTGCGGTTATGCGACTCCGCTCTGGTGGCCCGGCGTTGCCGTGACCGCCCTGCTGGGCGTGTCCCAGGCACTCGGTTGGACACCCTTTGCACACCATTGGCTGCGGTTAGTTCTGGCGGTCTTCACAGGCGGCGCCTTCGCCGCGATGGGGGCCATCGCGGTTGCCCTGTTCGACGCGGATGAGCGGCTGCTCGTCGGGGCGTTCGCCACCGTATGGACGTTCTCCTTCGTGGCGGCGTACTTCGGCGTCGGACGGGCCCGGCGCGGCGAACCGGTCGCCTGGCGATGGCTCGATCGAGTCGGCCCGCGTTTCGCTAGGAACCGAGCCGCTCTGGGCGCGTTTCGCTCGCCCCTACGAGCCCAACTGTGGCTCGAGATGCGACGGCACGGGTGGATGACGCCCATCTTTTTGGTGACGGTGCTGGCATGCGTCATTCCGATGTTGCTCCTGCCCAATAGTCCGGCCGTACCCGCCTGGAGAATTCTGGCGATCGTGGCCGGCATGCCACTGCTGCTGGCGGGCGTGGTGGCTACCGGCTTCGGGAAGGCCGATCCGTTTCAGCGCGGGGTGCTGCTGCCGCAATTCATGGCCACGCGGCCGGTATCGTGCGGACATTTCGTCGCGGCGAAGATGTTAGCCGCCGCGCTCAGCGTGTTGGTTTCGTGCGGAATTCTGCTCGCGGTGATGTTGCCTTGGTTTTTCCGCCCCGACAACCTGCGGAGCTTCTCGGCGCTATGGCAGGGGGTATCGACCTCGAAGGTGGTCGCCGTGGCGACGCTGGTGATCGTTTACTGGATCGCCCTGAGCTGGCGCCAACTCGCGGCGGGGATGTGGGTGGCTCTCAGCGGCCGCGAGTGGGTGGGAGTGGTCAGTGCCTTCGGTTTTGGGTCAGCCCTGATCTGCGCCACTTTTGCCGGGCTGTGGCTATCGTACCATCCCGATTCCCGCGAGCGCCTGGCGGCTTTTACGCCCTGGTGCCTGCCGGCGATGCTGATTGCGAAGATCGCGGCCGGCTCGTGCTGCGCTCGGCAGCTTCTGTTGCGAAGACTGATGAGCCCGTACACCGTCGGATTGTTTCTTGCCGTCTGGTGCGCGGTGGTGGCCTCCTCTTGCGGATTCATCGTTTGGTTGACGCCCCGCGACCTCTGGACCCGCGCGTCGATCGCGCAGGTCATCTGTGGCGTGGTCTTGATGATTCCCTTCGCGCGGCTGGCCGGAGCGCCGCTGGCCCTGTCGTTCAATCGCCACCGGTAAGGGAAGCGGCCTCAGGGCGCCTTTTCGAAGCGGACGAAGTACGACTCTTTCAACAGATCTTTGTCTTCCTCGACCTGTCGAAAGCCGGCTTCTTCCACTTCCTTGACAAACACGTCCTGCCCGGCGCGAACGTGGCTCATGATCCAGTCGGAGCTGGTTCCCTCAATCCGGCGAAAGTCGATCAGGATCAACTGCCCGCCCGGTTTGAGCGCCCGGTGGATTGTCGCCAGGAGTTTTTGAGGGAACTCGAAGTGATGGTAGGTGTCGCAGATGAAGGCCAGATCGACGGACTTCGGCGACAAGTTCACCGACTCCGGCGTGGCCAGAACGGTGACCACGTTCGTCAGTCCTTCGCTTTGTGCCTTCGACTCGATGTGCCGCAAGAATTTTTCGGCGATATCGACAGCGTACACGCGCCCCTCAGCCCCGACCCCTTTGGAAAACGGGCCCGTAAAAAGGCCGGTGCCGGCCCCGATGTCGGCGATCGTCATTCCCGGCTTGATTCGACAGGCGTCGACGATCTCTTGCCGGCGATCGAATGGCTCGCGTCCTTCTTTTTCGAAGCGTCCGATGAAGTCTTCGACGTTCGGATCTTTGAACGTGTCGTTGATACCCGGCTTCACGCTCTGCTCTTGAGCGAAGAGCGGAGAACTCACAAGCCAGAGGACGACGAAGATCGATCTGCGATGAATCATGCGCTCGCTCCAGGAGGGCCAAGCTTGCATTATGGGCGGCCTGGCTGCGTTTGGCCAACTGCGCTGCCGTGGGGGTAGTGGGCTATTAGTGTGGTGCTGAGTTATTGGGCCTTCGGCCGATTGTGCCGCAACCACATGGAGAGCTGCATGGAGAACGCGAAGGCCAGCAGCCCGGAGCCGACCATCGCTAGTAAATGAACGACGCCTTTCCAGGGCGACCTCCAAAGCCAGAGCTTAACGACGAGCACGTCACCTACGACCCAGGCCATGGACAACGCACTTGCGGACGCGACAATGACCCGCCGTGCTCGATCGGCCACCCTCTCTTGTGGCACTCGATCTGTTCCCTGCTCGATCGGCGCTCGATACGGATTTTCGTCCATGGCGCTCATTCTATCGCATGCTGATTGGTCGTAGATGCCGCGTTTTCGGAGCGATCCAATCGAAGTCGGCGAAGCCGCTTTCGCGATGTCTGCCGCCTACTACAATTTCATTTGGAGAACCCGGAAGCCAGGCAAGTCTGGCAAGCTTCGATCCACGGCAGCGATGATGGCGGGGTTGACCGACCACCCTTGGTCGTTCCACGAGCTTTTCGATGCGGTTTTGAAGCCAGCACCATGCTAATAGCACTATCGCCGTGGGTATTCTACGGGCATGGAAGAGAACCCATATAAGGCGCCAGGTAGCGCTAGCGAACCTTCTGGGCGGTCCTTCCCGCCGTGCCCGTCCATCGCCGCCGCCGTGGCTCTCCTCACGCCGCAGTTCATGCTGCCCGCTCCTGGACGGCAACCACCAACCAAGGCGCCGAGCGCTCCAAACCCTCTGCCTAGAATCCCGGCCAGCTAACGCAGCCCAAAACGACTTTTCTCTGACACTTCAGTCAAAGGAATCACGACTTACTCGTCGGTCCTGCTGGGACTCGCATTGCTCGGTCCACCCTACTAACGGTCCGCCCGGCGCACGACGTCGCCGTTGGTCTTGATGTCGAGTTCCCATACGGCGCCGTTGAGGAAATCGACCTTCACGATGGCCGCGGTCGCCGGCCCCCCGCCGGGATCGTTGGGTTGGTCCTCGTGGGTTAGGCTGGGGTGGACCTCGTAGGTTGCCTGCGTCGGATCCTTGCCTTCTGCCCGCAGGTAGCTCTTGGCGAGCTCAATGTATTCCGCCTTTTGCGCGGTCTGATCGGATGGTTGGACCACCGCCAGCGACGAGGCCGGTGTGGGGGGAAGCGGCGCGCCGTTGATGCAGCCGAACGCCAGGGACGTCATCGTGAACCAGGGCCAATACCTCATCGGGCGCCTCGCGGTGAGCTGGAAAACCGGGCGGGATTGTACCCCAGGCCGGCCGAACTCGAAAACAGCGGTTGGCCGGTTTGGCGAGCGGTCTGCGCCTCGTTAAACTGTCTTGAATCCCTCGGATGGAATCTGATGCAGAGCAAAGCGGCCACCGTTGCGCAGTATCTCGCCGAGCTTCCTGACGATCGACGCCAGGCGATTGAGGCCGTGCGCAGCGTCATCCTGGGCAGCCTCGATCGTGACTATGAAGAGGGGATGCAGTACGGCATGATCGGCTACTACGTGCCGCACCGCGTCTATCCCGCGGGATACCATTGCGACCCGAAGCAGCCGCTACCCTTTGCGGCGCTCGCTTCGCAAAAGAACTACATGTCGCTGTACATGATGTGCGTCTATGGCGACTCGCCGCACGCCAGGTGGTTTCAAGAGGCCTGGGCCAAGACGGGTAAGAAACTCGACATGGGCAAAGCTTGCGTCAGGTTCAAGAGCCTCGAAGACCTGGCGCTCGACGTGATCGGCGAAGCGATCCGGCGTGTGCCGGCCAGAAAGTATATCGAGTTTTGCGAGGCGGCGCGGAAGTCGGCCAGCGGCAAACCGAAACCGCGCAAGGACGTCGGCGCGTCGCAGAAGTCAAGCCGTCCCGCGAAGAAGCTGAAGCGGGCGACAAAAAAGACTCAGCGGCGCAAATGACTGACGGCGGCCGAACCGCGTCAATCGGCAAAGGGCAGGACTTCGACCTTGCGGATCGCGACCCGGCTGCCGGGATCATGCTGCTGAAAGGCGAAGTGTCCCTCCTTGAAGGTCAGCGCGAAATCAAGGTATTCGTACAGCTCGGATTTGTCGACGGTGATCTTGATCCGCGTCATCTTGCGCCCCCGCCAGACGTCGTCGCGGACTTCCAGATCGTAGGTGAACCAGGTGTCGGGCTTCACGAGTTGCCGGTAGACGTGGCACATTCCGTATAGCGATCCCGTGCGAATCGGGTCGGCGTGCGTGCTGTCGATCTGCGCCTCGTAGCCGTCGGTGAAGCCGGGCTTCCGCGTGGTGCGGAAGTACAGCCCCGAGTTGCCGCCGTCGTTGATCTTGATTTCGGCCCGATAGCGGAAGTTCTTGTAGGGCCCCTTCGTGCAGACGAGCATCGACGCCGGACCGGAACCCCGGAGTTCTCCGTCTTTCACCTCCCAGACGCTCTTCTCGTCGCCCACTTTCTCCCAGCCGTCCAGCGATTTTCCGTCGAACAGCGGAATCCACTGGTCGTCGGCCAAGACCAGAGACGCCGAGAACAAAGAGATCAACGCCGTCAGGCTGAGAACAAAAAACCGTTTTGAAGCGTGCATCGCGGGTTCCGTCATTTCAAAGGAGCAATCGGGGAAAGTCGTAATCCACAAGAATGGCTGCCGGGAGTCGCCAGGTCAACCGCCAAGCAGCTTTGATGCCGGAAAGTCCTGACCTATAGCCGGGGCGGAGCGGGTTTGATCGGCGGTTGAAAGGAGTTCGCGCCGTGCACCCTCACCTTGCGCTGATAAACGCGGTCGCCGCAAGTGGCGAAGAGCACGTCAAAATCCGGTCCACCGAACGTGAGGTTCGACACCTTGCCGTTGGGCGTCGGAATGATGGCGTTGACGCGCCCGGCCTGGTCGCACACTTGAATGCCCATCCGTGTCGCCACGTAAAGCCGGCCGTCGCGGTCGACCCGCATGCCGTCGGCGCCGCTCTCGTCGGCCGTGTCGGGGACGTGCAGGTGGTAGTATCGCTGCTTGTAGCCGAGACTGCCGTCCGGCTGAATCTGATAGCTGTAAACCCAGTGACTGCGGCTATCCGCCACATACAGCAACGACTGATCGGGCGACAGCGTCAGGCCGTTCGAGAATCTCAGCCCCGTGTCGACGACTTGCTTTTCGCCAGTGGGCTTAACCAGCCAGATCTTGCTGGGATCGGTCCCGTTCCAGCCTGGATTCGTGACGTAAATCTTGCCGTCGTGGCGGACGACGAGGTCGTTGCCGCGGAACCCCTCGGCGATGACCGTCGCCTTGCCGCTTGTGTCATACGCGACGATCTGCTCGGTCCCCCCGGCGACCGCATAGAGCCGGCCGTCGGGGCCGAACCGTTGGCCGTCTCCCTTGTGCGTTTCGTCCAGAAAGACGCTCACGCGGCCGTCGAGGCCGACCTGGTAGGTCTTGCTCGACGGAACGTCGTTGTAAAAAACTTCTCCCTTCTCGTTCACGGCTGGCCCCTCGGTGAACTTGTAACCTTCGGCCACCAGCTTCCAATCTTCGCCAGGAAGAAGAATCTCTTTGAGTTGGGGCGAGCCCTCGCCGCTTTTGACGGGTGACGGCCAATCTTTCCACAGCCAGCGCGTGGCGTCGGCAAAGATTTCGGTGGCGTGCTTGCCGTTGTGGCCGCCGTCGCCCCAGGAGTGGTTCACTTCGTAACCGGCAAAGGTGAGCGATCGTTCCATCTCCTGGTTGGCCATCCACCAATCACCGCCGTAAATGTTGAGATCGGCCGAGCCGTCTTCGAGGAAGATGCGGATCGGCTTCGGCTCGAACTTGCGGATGAGCGTCGGATAGACGTTGCCGCCGCGCAGGCCAACGTAGGTGCCGATGGCGCTAAACACCCGGCGAAAGGCATCGGGACGTTCCCAGGCCGCCGTGAAGGCGCAGATCGCGCCGCTGCTCGACCCGGCGATGGCCCGGTTGTTGCCGTCGCGCGACAGCCGAATCGGCCGGCCATCGCTTGCCGTACGTTTCTCAACGTCGGGCAATAATTCCTCGAGCAAGAACCGCACGTAGTCGTCGCCCAGACCATCGTACTCGTAGCTGCGGTTGAACCGGTCGAGGGCCGCATCGGACGGCGCCTTCACCCGGCCGTGCATCACAAAGACGCCGATGACGACCGGCATCTCCCTGGCATGGATGAGCTGATCGAAGACCTGAGGCGCATTGAACTGGACGCCGTCCTGGTTGACGTGCAGACAGGCAGGTTTGCCCGGATCGTACTGCTTGGGGACGTAAACCCAATAATCTCGCACCGTCCCCGGGAAGATTTTGCTGTTCTCGAACGAATACTTGGCAACTTCGCCTTGCGGCACGGAGTCGTTCTCTGCCGCGTAAAGCGAGCCGGAAGCGAGAGCGAACGAAAGCCAAACAAGCGGCATCAAAGGGCGCATGCGGTGGATCCTTGGAGGGGAAATGGGCGTCGGCGAGAAGTGAAGGGTGCGGAAATCGCGAGTCTACTTGTCCTTGGAGACTTCGCGGATCTTGATGTTGCGGAAGCAGACCGGATCGCCGTGGTCTTGCAGCGAGATGTACCCCTTGGTCAGTTTGCCGAAGTTGGGCATCAAAGCAAACTTGCTCTTGGCCACCCGCTCATCCCAGTCTTTGCTCCCTTTGATGTACTCCGAGTACTTCACGCCGTTCATAAACGTCTGGCATTTCTGGGGCGTAATCAGGATGCGGAGCTCGTTCCACTCGCCTGCCGGTTTGGTGGCGTCGGTCTCAGCCGGGTAGAGTTGGTACACCCAGCCCGCCTTCTGCGGGTCGTGCCCGTCCTTGTTGTCTTGAATCTGCACTTCGGGACCGGTCATCCAGGGTGCGGCCTGGTCCTCGGCCACGTGATACATCAGGCCGCTGTTGCCCGCCTTGGAGATCTTGTACTCCAGCGACAGCTCGAAGCGGTCATACTGGTCGGCCGTCACGATGTCGCCCGCTCCCCGTTCGGCCCGGCAGAGGGCGCCGTCCACAACCTTCCAGCCTTGGTTGATCTCCTTCTTCTGGTAGCTCCGCCAGCCGTGGGTCGTCTGGCCGTCGAAGAGCAGTTTCCACCCCTCGGACTTTTCTTTCTCGCTCAGGGTGTTCGGGCCGGCTTCGTCGGCGTTTGCCGCTGGCGGCAGGGCGTGCAGGCAGCAGAGCGCCGCAACGGCGACTCCGAATTCTCTCAGGGCGTTCATTCTCGAGAGGCTCCCGGGTAGGCGTGCTTGGAGGGCGAATGTCTTGCGCCATGATAACTGGCCGCCGCCGCGATGAAAGTAGTGGGGCGGGACGGTTGTGTCGTGTGGCGCTCGTGCGCGGAGCGACATCAACCCGAAGCGTCAGCGAGGGAGAACCACGGCGTTACCTCGCTGACGCTCGGACGCTTCGGGCCGGCAACACTGTCCTCTAACAGTGTCCTGAAGAATTTCGGTGGTGCTGGGCGATCACCTATAGGGTCGGCGACCGCTGGCGATCTCTTTGGACGGCGAATCTTCCGCCCGATCTTCGGTCGAGGGGACAAAGGTGTCAGGAACTGACCAAGACATGTTTGTCTCGGCTTCGACCTGCGAGATGAGCACTGCAAACCCACTTCGACTCCCCGCGAGCAACGACAAGTGCGTCCCTGCAGCTCGATCGAGGCGCTTTCACTTTCGGCGTCTTGCCGGCTGGTTGTCCCTGGCGGTCGACTGAACGGCGGCTAAAATGTGTGACATCAAGGGTGCGGGTCCAATTGATCATTGAACCCACAATAATGCGGCCGGGCCAATCGGTAATTGGACCTCTCGACCTGTCCCGTTATCTGCGCCCCGCCGCTTGCGGGGCCGAACGAGTCGGGCTCAACTATTCGTCGTCGGGACCAGCGAGCGTTCGACGGCGAACTTATGGTAGCCGCGGGTATCCACAGTGAATTGGAGACCGTCGGGGAGATATAGTCATGCCATCGTACCACCTTCATCTGGACAAGCCACGGCCGTACTTCGCGGAGATTCCCTATTACGTGTGGGGGCAAGTTAACTACGACTCGGAAGGCGACTGCGAGCGGCCGACGGACCGGGAATGGACCTGCGTCGACTTCAGCCATCGCGAAACGAACGAAACGCTCGCGATCAGGCAAGAGGATGACCACTGGGTTATCGAAGGTCCCGATCCGCTTGCAGCGCGGGCTGCCTATTTCTTGGTGGTCCGATGCGGTACGACGCCGAAAGAGCGCGCTCTGGAAGACCACATCGGTGACTGGGATCACACACGCGCCGCGGCGCGCGCAGCTCGTGTACAGGCGGAATTTGAGCGACCTGACCTCGTAACCGGTCACAGCCTGGGGAGCAGAGACGGGACGTTTTGGCCAGCGAAATGAGCGGTGACGGCTTGGGTGACGAAGTCCAAGGCGCTACGGTTTTGCTGGCGGCAGGTTTCAATGGCGGTAAGCATCGTTTCCACGA